>JANNSR010000156.1:0-14372 GCA_031402935.1 Hyphomicrobium sp.
CGGCGCCATTGTCTGCTACACGGCGACGGGCTCGACCGTGCTGCGCGTCACACGCGAGCGGCCGGGCATCCCCGTCATTGGCCTGACGCCCGTTGAATCGACGGCCCGTCGTTTGTCGCTGGTCTGGGGCGTGCAATCGATCCTCACCGGCGATCCTGAAAACCTGTCGCATATGGTGCGCAAGGCCTGCCGCATCGCGTTCGAGGAAGGCCTCGTCAAACCGCGCGACGGCATTTTGATCACCGCCGGCATCCCGCTCGGCAGCCCCGGCGCCACCAACATGATCCGCATCGCGTTCGTAGATGAGAGCGGCGCCCCGATCGCGGAGGAGGTATGAGGGGTATTCCAGACTAAAATTGAATTGTTGCCTGACTGCCACAAGCGCGCTGCTATTTGGCAACCGCCTTTTACTGACTTTGCATTCTTGATTGGCCTGTCGTCAGTTAACGCAGGATTTTGAGAACGATTGCCGATCGCCAAGTTTGCGCCCGCGCGCCGCAAAGGAATTAGAAATGTGGGTCATGTTTCTGCCCGTACCGGCTCAAGCGCAGGTTTCGATCCGGTTTCGCTCCGCCGCCCTCGCCTTGGGACTCGTACTGGCAGTCGGCATGTCGGCATACGACGTTGGTGCACAAATAGCTCCTCCGGCATCCAAGCCGCAAAAGGTCATTGTTTTGATCCCCGGCTTTATGGGTTCGAACCTCTGGCTGTGCGAGGAACTAAATCCCGATAATTGCGACACGCTGATTTGGGATGCCGACAAATTCATTGCCAATAAAAAAGTGCTTGCCAACATGAATGCGCTAGTTCGGGGAAAATCGACCTCGTTTCTGACATACGGCAAAGTGACGAAATACGCCAAGGACAAGGGCTTCAAGGTTCTAACTTTCCCATACGACTGGCGCCGCTCCAATGAAACGTCGGCGGCGGACCTTCACGACTTCCTGTGCAAGACGGTCACAAAGAATAGCAACGTTCACCTCTACTTTCTGGCACACAGCATGGGTGGGCTGGTGCTCAAGACTTGGCTAATGTCGTTTCTACCTCACGGCTGTCCCGGCACCGAGACAAAACCGCAGGTCGAACGCATTGCATTTGTTGCAACCCCCCACCTCGGTGCCGTCGACACTGTCAATTCGCTCCTCAATGGCAAGGATATGAAAAAAGGAATGGGGTTCTGGACGCGAACTGGAGAATGGTTTTTGAGCTGGTTCAACAGGCAAGTCGATGAACGAGTCAGCGGTCTCGATAGTTTCTCCTACACGATCGACGACACGACGATCTACTTCGAAAGCGTGTTCGAGTTACTGCCGGTGACGGCCGCCCAATGTGCCGACGACATCATCAAAGGCATCAAGTCCAGAGACAAATACGCACCAAAAATCACATTCGCGGTGTCGACAACGGATGCGGATTGGAACGATCCGAAAAACGATGCGGGCTTTGTGGACCTCTTTGATACGGAAACGTGGGACAAGCTTTATCTGTTGCGGCGCATCTCGGACAAAGGCGGTGTGCTTGAAATTATCAAGAACTATTTGACCAAGGCATTCTCAATCGCGGCCGAGAAGACATGCCTACTCGCTAAGTACAATTCGTCGGACGCCGTGCCGGGCAACGATAGGATCCACTACATTGCGGGAACTGGCATTCCTACCATCTCTAGAATCCGGTTCAACGGCGAGGATTTCAAAGCCGACGACGCTCTTGAAGGTGACGGCACCGTTCTAACGGCAAGTGCATTCGATCTGCTACACAGCTCGGCGACGAATCGCATCGAGGTGACGGCCGATCACATCGGCATCATGAACCATCAAGCCGTACGCGATGAAATCGAACGCTGGAGCAAATATTGAGTGCGTGGATAGCGTTGCGCACCGCACCCCTACCCTTTGTGGGGAAGCGGTTGACGCTTTAAAAGCGTCACGCACGCGCAGCGCCGGTGGCAGGCTCGACGAAGGAGAGTCGACGGCACAAATAAAAAAACCCGCGCGCGTGCGCCGATCCTTTGGATCGGACCGCTTCCCCGTAACGGGCAGGGGAAATTTTGGGCAGCGGTCCGAGTATGTCATCGGAGCTGACGCGCGCGGCCGGGAAACTAAATCCCCTGCCCTTCCACCGTCTTGCGCAGTTCCTCGGCGGACTCAGCCGCACCCTCGATATTCGGGTGCACCTTCAAAAGTTGCTCATAGGCTTTGAGCGCGCCCTTTTTCTCGCCAATCAGAACCAGAATTTTGGCCATGCCGTCTAGCGCGCGGAAATGGTTCGGCTCGAGCGCGAGCGCGCGCCGCAGATCACCCAGCGCGGCATCATAGTTGTTCATGCGATAGTGGACATAGGCGCGGTGGCTCCAGGCTTCTGCGTAGTCGGGCGCCAGATCAACCGCCGCGTCCAATTGCTTCAGGGCCTTGTCCTGCTCCATGCGGGTTGAAAAGGCTTCGCCGCGATCGATCAATAGATTGACCGTGTCGCCGCCCTCCAGCCGCCACAGCTTTTCGATCGCCGCGCCAATGTCGCCGCCGCGCCGCTTTTCGTCCGCGGTCGCGAGGAAGGCATAAAGACTTTCAAGCGTCTTGGCCGCTTCGTCCGGAGACTTGGGCCACGGCAGGCCCATCATGCCGGGCTCGCCCTTGGCTTTGGCGCTAGGGGCTGGCGCGGCACGCGGCTTGGGCGCGTCACCCTTGTCCGCCGGCGGCGCCATCGGCGGCGGTGCGTTCGGGGCGGGCCGATCGGGAAACGGCGATAGATCGACCTGCGCCAAGGCTGGCGAGGCCATCAACACTGCAACGGCAAAATGAATGGAGCGGGCGCGGACTTTCATGCGCCCAAGACTAAGCGAGGCGAGCGATCAGGTCAAAAGCCGGATTGTGAAATCACCGTAAGGCGGTGGAGCATCAATCAGACGGGCAATCAGCGAGGCTTAGCCCTGGCGGGCTTTGAAACGCCGCTGCGTCTTGTTGATGACATAGACGCGGCCCTTGCGGCGGACAACGCGATTGTCGCGGTGCCGGGCGCGGAGCGATTTCAGTGAATTGCGAACTTTCATGACGACACCGGTTAATGATGGTGGGCACTACAGGGATCGAACCTGTGACCCCTACCATGTCAAGGTAGTGCTCTACCGCTGAGCTAAGTGCCCCGAAGGGAAGACGTGCTTCTAGAGGCACATCGCACCTCGGGTCAAGCCTTGGCTCCCTAGAAAATCCCGGAAATCCGGGGTCCGGCTTGCGTTGTCTCGCCGCTGGCAAGTCCGCAATTTAGGCCGCCAGCAGGCGATCGACCTCACGGACCAGATCCTTGAGGTGGAAGGGCTTCGACAGCACGCGGGCATCCTTCGGCGGCGCGTTGTCGCTGTTGAGCACAACGGCTGCAAACCCCGTGATGAACATGATCTTGATGTCGGGATCGATTTCGCTGGCACGCCTAGCCAATTCGATGCCGTCCATCTTCGGCATCACGATATCGGTCAAGAGCAGCGTGAACGGTTCGTGCTTGAGGCGCTCATAGGCATCCTCGCCGTTCTCGAAGGCGACGACGTCGTAGTCGGCCTTTTCCAGCGCTTTGACCAGAAATCCGCGCATGGAATCGTCGTCTTCGGCGAGCAGGATCCGGCGGAGCGGCAGACGTGAGGGTTTTGCAGTCATGGACACTCGCTTGAGACAACGGCCCGGCTTGATGGCCCCAACTTTATGGCCAAGACTATCGATACCCGATATTGCTTCGAAGGCAAACTTGACGTGAGTTTGGTAAACGGACAATGAAGTTGTGGACAGGCGCGCGGCGCCCGCTGCGGCCAGGGTAAAAACATGTCGCCACTCCACGACATGCCGTCTGAGATGGGCCGCAAACACCGTTAAGCGCGTGGACTTCGCGCCACGGTCTTGGCACACTCACCCAGTATCGACATTGTAAGCCCGCCGGGAGACGCAGTTAGGCAATGCCGCTCATCGATTTGCATACGGTTCCGGCGGTGTTTTTCCCCTCATACGACGTTTTGAGGCCGTACCCGCAGACGGCGCCGTTTGTGTTCTCGTCGCCACACTCGGGCAGGCTTTATCCGCAGGAATTCCTGGCCCAGTCACGGCTGGATCCGCTGACGCTCAGGAAATCAGAAGATTGCTACGTCGATCAGCTGTTTCGCAGTGTCGCGACGTGCGGCGCGCCTTTGATTTCGGCCAGGTTTCCCCGCGCCTACCTTGACCTAAACCGCGAACCTTACGAACTCGACCCCGAACTCGTCGATGATCCGCTGCCCGCCCACGCCAACACGCAGTCCCTCAGAGTCGCCGGCGGGCTCGGCACCGTCGCCCGCATCGTTGCCGACGGCGAAAGCATCTACCACGAGCGTCTCAGTTTATTGGAAGTTCTGACTCGTATCGATCAGCTGTATTTCCCGTTCCATAGTGCGTTGAACCGGCTGATCGACGATACACGCGGCCAGTTCGGATATGCCGTTCTCGTCGATTGCCACTCAATGCCTTCGTCAGCGATGACTCCTGGCGGCGGGACAAGGCCCGATATCGTCATCGGCGACCGCTACGGAGCTGCGGCCGATCCCAGACTTTCGGCACTGATCCGCGACGCCTTCGTCAAACGCGGATATAAGGTGCAGATGAACCGGCCCTATGCCGGTGGTTACATCACCGAGCACCACGGCAGGCCCGTGCGGGGTGTGCACGCCTTGCAGCTTGAGCTGAACCGCGGGTTGTATGTCGATGAGCAGACGTTCACCGCAAACAACGGATTTGCAGCCCTTGAAGCCACGCTGGCGGAGGTCGTGGGTAACCTCTGTCTCCTGGTGCCGACGCTGTTTGAATATCGCGCTGCAGCAGAATAGCTGCCCCTGAGAAAAAGGGCCGCCCGGTTGCCGGACGGCCCAAGTCTAGGGAGGAAACGCCCAAGGAGGGCTCGCGACGCGGGCAAGCCCGCAGGTGTCGCAATGCAAAAAATACTGTGCAGCGCACCAAAAACAACTGCGTTTTATGCAGAGCAGGGAGAACTCAGGCGCGCATCTCAGGCGCGGGGCCGGTTAAACGGCCTTGCCCACAAAGAAAGGCCGCCCGGTGGGACGGCCCAAGTCTAGGGAGGAAACGCCCAAATTGGGCAACGATTGCAAAGAAGCGTGTCAGCGCAACCGTAAGAAGACGATGAGCTGCTTCGGCCAACCTCGCAATCACAACGAGTATTGCGCGACCGCATTAATAAAAAGCTGTATCGGGGCGGCAACAACTCCCGTAACACTGCAACACTATTTGCCCTTACTGACCACGTCGGCTTTGATCTAAGTGCGGATGACAGTTTTAAAGCAACGACTTGAAAGTGCAGGGGATACCGTTGGCGGATCGGAAGCGGAACAGTGATTTTGGGCCCCTGTTGAAAACGGCGCATAACTTGGCCGACCTGACGGGGCCCGTGGTCCTGAAACACTTCCGTAAGTCTATTCCGATTGAAAACAAGGCAGGCCCCGGCGCCTACGATCCCGTGACCAAGGCCGACCGGGCGGCGGAACGGATCATCAGTCAGACCCTGAAGCGCGACTATCCAGACCACGGGCTGATTGGTGAAGAGTACGGGACGCGCCCCGCAGGCGGACGCTACCAATGGATCGTCGACCCGATCGACGGCACCCGCGCTTACATCATGGGCAGCCCGCTGTGGGGCACACTGATCGGCCTTGTCGATAACGGTGCACCCATGCTCGGCCTCATGGACCAGCCGTTCACGGGCGAGCGCGTCTGGTCGGCCGAGACGGCGAGTTATTGGCGCCTGCGGGATGGCGCGCCGAAAAAACTCAAAACCCGCAGTTGCCGAATCCTAGACGACGCGATCCTAACATCGACGCATCCCGATATGTTTGTGGGTGCCCACCAGAGCCAAGCGCTGCTCAAGCTCAAGTCGTCGGTGCGGATGACGCGCTTCGGCGGCGATTGCTACGGCTATGCGCTGCTTGCGGCTGGGTTTGTCGATCTGATCGTGGAATCCGGCCTGAAAACGTTCGATATCATGCCGCTGATCCCGATTATCGAACGCGCTGGCGGCGTCGTCACGACCTGGGACGGCAAGCCGGCAACCGGCGGCGGCAATATTATCGCCGCCGGCGACGCCCGCGTGCACGAGGCTGCCATGCGGTTGATCGCAAGAATCTAAACTTTAGCAACCGACGGAATTGCAATTCCCATGTAGGCATCGAAGGCCGCCCAGAAGCGCTGCCGGATGGCGTCGTTTTCCTGCAGGATTTCGTGCCGGGAGGCGGGCATCGGAATGTGCCCGCCGATTTTGACGTCGACGGCGAAGTCTTCGATCGCCGTGGCCGAGACGACGCGATCGGCGCCGGCCGAGAACAGAAGCATCGGCACGGTGATGTCTTTCGCATAGCCGGGTTTCTGCAATAGCGCGCAGCTGCGCAGTGCGGACTTTACCCAGCCGATCGTCGGCGACCCGAGCCCCAGCGCCGGCGCCTGCTCGAGAACGGCTTTGTTACGCTCCCAGCGCACCCGGTCGGAGGTCAGATCGTTGCCGTCGAAATCGAGCAGTTCTTCAGGTGTATCGTCGCCGCCGGGAATATAGGCCGTCGCAAACCCGGTCATGCTTGCGGCCTCGGCCTTGAAACGCGCCCATCCGCGCCGTGCGCCTGCCTGCGACTCGTGCACCGCAATCATCGGCGCAACGAGCACCATGCGCTCGAACCAGCTATCGTCCATCTGAGCGTTGCGCAGCAAGATGTTGCCGCCCATGGAATGAGCCAGCGCGATGTACGGCGGCGGCAGCGTCGGCATAACGAGTTCGTTCATGAACTTCGCCAGATCACGATCAAACTCCGTGAAGCCGACAACATGACCCTTGAACGGGTTGGCGAGCGGGCGCTGCGACCCGCCCTGCCCGCGCCAATCGAGCGCGGCGACGGCAAAACCGCGGCGGCGCAGATCGGCTATGACTTCGAAGTATTTCTCGATGAACTCGCCACGGCCCTGGAAGACGCACACCGTGCCGCGCGCGGGCCCACGCGTCGGCTGCCACAGCGCGGTCCGGAGTTTTGCCCCGTCATAGCCGTCAAAGCTCGTCACAATCGCGCCGCTTGGCGCCGGGTTGATTGAGATCGAAACCAGGTTCATCCCGTCGCTCCCTCCCCGGACAGTTTACACTAAACCAAACGGCATGCGCCCGCACACTGCGAACTAGCGTCTCCACGCCGGCCCTTGAAAGGCCTGACGGCCAACCCACATCAGAATTGTGCCTGCCGCCAAGCGGGGGCGCAACTCACCGGCCCGGTCAATCTTTGGGCGGGCTTCCACATGTCGCTTCTCATGGAGGATATGTCATGCGACACACCGACTTTACCCCCTTCTATCGCTCAGCCATCGGCTTCGACCGGTTATTCCAGATGCTCGACACCGCGTCGGGCTTCGACACCGAGGGCAGCTATCCGCCCTACAATATCGAAAAAACCGGCGACACCGCCTACAGGATCACGCTCGCTGTCGCGGGCTTCGCACCGGGCGAGATCAAAATCGAAGTCAAGGACACGACACTCACGGTGTCTGGCGAAAAGGCCACTGAGACCGGTGACAAGACGTACCTGCATCGCGGCATCGCGGCCCGGGCCTTCGAGCGGCGGTACCAGCTCGCCGACCACGTCGATGTCACTGGCGCCGCTTTTGAGAACGGGTTGTTGCACATCGACCTGGTGCGCAACGTCCCGGAGCGGTTGAAACCGCGGCAGATCGCGATTTCGGTCGATTCAGGCGCTAAGCAGTTGGAAGCGCAACCGGCGGCGTAAAAAGGCGAACAGCCGTTCATTCGGTTTGGCCCAGGGCGGACATCGCAAGGTGCCCGCCCTGGCGCTGTTTTGGCGACCTGCCGCACGAAATTATATTTCATTTTTGACCGACCAAACTGGTCTCCTGGGCCACTCTGCGCGAGCCAGTGTTCCCGCTTGTGCCAACCCGCGAAATCTGTAGAATTTAGGAATAGGTCAACAATGCTGTCCTTTGTCTGCCGGTGTTTGCGGCACGAGGATATGTCTGTCCGTCCGCCGATCGGCGCGGAGCGGTGCGGGAGAGATGCCAGTGATTGGGCGGAGTAGAATTCCGGTGGTGTCGGAGGTCCGGGCAACGAAGGCCGCGACGGGTCAGGATGCACCAAGCTTTGCAGCCGCGCCCCGGCTGTCGAAAGCAGGGCTGGCGCGAAAACGCACGGCCGTTGGGCACGTCTCGGATTGAGGCCGTAGCGGCTTACCCGCAAAAGTGCCTCGCGGATCAGACCCGCGCCTGGCGTTCTCCCGTATCCGGACTGAAATATCCGATGACGACAGAAATTGCGAAACGCGCCCTGCTGGGCCCTGAGGTTGAAATATGAGCGAAGGCTATCTGCCGCCGGTCGAAGACGAAGCACCCGAGGCGAGCGGGCGTCCGGCACCGCAGGGCTTGTTCGATCCAGCGCTCGAGCGCGATGCCTGCGGCGTTGGCTTCATCACCGACCTCAAGGGCCGCAAATCGCACAAAATCGTCGAAGACGCACTCAGCATTCTCGAAAACCTTGAGCATCGTGGCGCCGTCGGCGCTGATCCTTTATCGGGCGACGGCGCTGGTATCTTGATTCAGATCCCGCACGAGTTCCTGGCCGCCGAATGTGCGAAGCTCGGCTTCGCGCTGCCGTCCCCTGGCCACTACGCCGTTGGCTATGTGTTCATGCCGCAGGACGAGCGCCTCAGCGCCCACTGCGAGCGCGTATGGGCCCGCTGCCTCAAACAAGAAGGCCTCGACCTGATCGGCTGGCGCTCGGTCCCCGTCGATAACTCCTGTTTGTCGGACATGGTGCGCGGCGTCGAGCCAGTACACCGCCAGGTTTTTGTCGGCCGCCCGAAGGGCATGGCCAGCCAGGACGATTTCGAGCGCAAGCTATACCTGATGCGCAAGGTCGTCTCGAACGCGATCCACGAATCCTACAAGGGCCGCGACATCGGCCACTACACCGTGTCACTGTCGACGCGCACGCTGGTCTACAAAGGCATGTTCCTGTCGTTTCAGGTCAAAGCCTACTACAAGGATTTATCCGATCCGCGCCTGACGTCGGCGCTCGCTCTCGTACACCAGCGCTTTTCAACCAACACGTTCCCGTCGTGGAAGCTTGCGCACCCCTATCGCATGGTCGCGCACAACGGTGAGATCAACACGCTGCGCGGCAACGTCAACTGGATGGCGGCGCGCGAGGCGTCGGTCTCATCACCGCTGTTCGGCGATGACATCTCGAAGTTGTGGCCGATCTCCTACGAAGGTCAGTCCGACACCGCGTGCTTCGACAACGCGCTGGAATTTCTGACCATGGGCGGATATTCGCTTTCACATGCCGCGATGATGCTGATCCCGGAGGCCTGGGCCGGCAATCCAACGATGGATGGCAAGCGCCGCGCCTTTTACGAATATCACGCCAGCCTGATGGAGCCGTGGGACGGTCCCGCCGCCATGGCCTTCACCGACGGCCGCCAGATCGGCGCAACCCTCGACCGCAACGGCCTTCGCCCGGCGCGCTATCTCGTCACCAAGGACGACGTGGTCATCATGTCGTCGGAGTCGGGCGTTCTGCCGGTGCCGGAAGAAAACATCGTCAAGAAGTGGCGGCTGCAGCCCGGCAAGATGCTGCTGATCGACCTCGAAAAAGGCCGCATCATTTCGGATGAAGAACTCAAGGCCGAAATTGCCGGAAGTCATCCCTATGAGACCTGGCTAAAGAGCACCCAGATTAAAGTTGCCGACCTGCCGCTGCCAACCAAAGCGGCGGCGCCGAAATCCAACGTCAACTTACTCGATTTGCAGCAGGCCTTCGGCTACACGCAGGAAAGCCTCAAATTCCTGATGACGCCGATGGCGGAAAGCGGCCAGGAAGCCGTAGGGTCTATGGGCACCGACACACCAATATCGGCGCTGTCATCGAAGTCGAAGTTGCTACACACTTACTTCAAGCAGAACTTCGCGCAGGTCACCAACCCGCCGATCGACAGCATCCGCGAAGAACTCGTCATGAGCCTTGTGTCGTTTATCGGCCCGCGTCCGAACCTGCTCGACCTCGAAGGGACATCAAAGGAAAAGCGCCTCGAAGTCGATCAGCCGATCCTGTCGAATGAAGACCTCGAGCGCATTCGCGGCATTGGCGCGGTCAAGGATAACAACTTCTCGTCGGTAACGATCGACATTACCTATCCCGCCGATAAGGGCGAGGCTGGTATGGGCCCGGCGCTCGATTGCGTATGCGCCGAAGCCGAAGAATATGTGCGCACCGATGAATACAACATCATCATTCTGTCGGATCGCGCCAGCGGGCCGGATCGCATTCCGATCCCGTCATTGCTCGCGACATCCGCCGTGCATCATCACTTAATCAAACAGGGCCTCAGAACGTCCGTCGGCCTCGTCGTCGAAACCGGCGAAGCGCATGAAGTGCACCAATTCTGCACGCTTGCTGGCTATGGCGCGGAAGCCATCAACCCGTACCTCGCCTTCGAAACGCTTTACACAATGCTGCCGGACCTGCCCGAAGGTTCGACGCCCGAGGTGGTCAAGAAGCGCTTCATCAAAGCGCTTGGCAAAGCCATGCTGAAGGTCATGGCCAAAATGGGCATCTCGACCTACCAGTCCTATTGCGGTGCCCAGATTTTCGACGCCGTCGGATTGCGTACGTCGTTCGTGCAGAAATATTTTACCGGCACCCATACGCAGGTCGAAGGCGTGGGCTTGCGAGAAATCGCACGCGAAACCGTCGAACGCCACACCGCCGCGTTCGGCGACGTGCCGGTGCTCGCCAACGCGCTTGAAGTCGGCGGCGACTATGCCTACCGCGTCCGCGGCGAGGCCCACATGTGGCGCCCGGGCACGGTCGCGGACCTGCAGCACGCCGTGCGCTCGTCTGAAAATAAAGACGCGATGAGCGGTAAAGTTCCGCCGAAGTATCGCGACTTCGCCAAGGCCATCAACGACCAAACCGAGCAGTTGATGACGCTGCGCGGTATGTTCCGCATCCGCTCGGCCGAGAGCATGGGCCGCAAGCCTGTGCCGATTGACGAGGTCGAACCGGCGTCAGCCATCGTCAAGCGCTTTTCAACTGGCGCCATGAGTTACGGTTCAATTTCGCGCGAAGCGCATACGACGCTAGCGATAGCCATGAACCGCATCGGCGGCCGCTCGAACACGGGCGAGGGCGGAGAAGAATCCGACCGCTTCAAGCCGTTGCCGAATGGCGACAGCATGCGCTCAGCCATCAAGCAGGTGGCCTCAGGCCGCTTCGGCGTCACGACCGAATACCTCGTCAACTCCGACATGATGCAGATCAAGATGGCCCAGGGTGCCAAGCCCGGCGAGGGCGGTCAGTTGCCCGGCCACAAGGTCGACGCGACGATTGCCAAGGTCCGCCATTCGACGCCGGGCGTCGGGCTGATCTCGCCGCCGCCGCATCACGACATCTATTCGATCGAAGACCTAGCGCAGCTGATCTTTGATTTGAAGAACGTCAACCCGAAGGCCGACGTGTCGGTCAAGCTCGTCTCGGAAGTCGGCGTCGGCACGGTCGCGGCCGGCGTTGCAAAAGCCCGTGCCGATCACGTCACGATCTCCGGCTTTGAGGGCGGTACAGGCGCGTCCCCGCTGACGTCAATCAAGCACGCCGGATCGCCGTGGGAGATCGGCCTCGCAGAAACGCACCAGACGCTTGTTGCCAACCGCTTGCGCGGCCGCATCGCGGTCCAGGTCGATGGCGGCGTGCGCACAGGCCGCGATGTCGTCATTGGCGCGCTGCTGGGCGCCGACGAATTCGGCTTTGCAACCGCGCCGCTGATCGCGGCCGGGTGCATCATGATGCGCAAGTGCCATTTGAACACCTGCCCGGTCGGCGTCGCGACGCAAGACCCGGCATTGCGCGCCAAGTTCGCCGGCAAGCCCGAGCACGTGATCAACTACTTCTTCTTCGTAGCCGAGGAAGTGCGCGAGATCATGGCGCAGCTCGGCTTCCGCACTTTCAGTGACATGATCGGCCAGACCGACCAACTCGACAAGGATCGCGCCATCGAACACTGGAAGGCGCGCGGCCTCGACTTCACCAAGCTATTCTATAAGCCGAGCCCACCGAAGGGCGTCGCGATCTACAACAGCGAGCGCCAGGACCACGGGCTCGACAAGGTCCTCGACGTCAAGCTGATCCAAACGGCGAAGCCGGCGCTTGAGAACAAGAAAGCCGTCAAGGCCGAGTTCGAGATCAAGAATATCAACCGCTCGACAGGCGCCATGCTGTCCGGCGAAGTTGCCAAACGCTACGGCCACGCCGGACTGCCCGAGGACACCATATGGCTGTCGTTCAAGGGCACCGCGGGTCAGGCGTTTGGGGCTTGGGCCGCCAGCGGCGTCACGCTCGATCTCGTCGGCGAGGGCAACGATTACGTCGGCAAGGGGCTTTCGGGCGGCAAGTTGATTGTGCGGCCTGATCCCAGATCCGGTATCACGCCGGAAGAAAGCATCATCGTCGGCAACACGGTGCTTTACGGCGCCATCACGGGTGAGTGCTATTTCCGCGGCGTTGCAGGCGAACGCTTCGCCGTGCGTAACTCGGGCGCCTCCGCCGTCGTCGAAGGCACCGGCGATCACGGCTGCGAATACATGACCGGCGGCGTTGTCGTCGTACTGGGTCCGACGGGCCGCAACTTCGCGGCCGGCATGTCGGGAGGCATAGCCTACGTGCTCGATGAGAAAGGCGACTTTGAGTCTCGTCTCAACATAGAGATGGTCCAGCTCGAAGGCATCAAGGCCGACGCCGCCATGCTCTCGGCGCTGTCGAAGGCCAACGGCGACGCGGTCTCGCGCAAACTTTCCGACGTCATGCTCGACATGCGCGAGCAGGACGCCGAGCGCTTGCACGCACTTGTTTCGCGGCATGCCCACTACACGAACTCGAAAACGGCACAGACGATCCTGAAGGATTTCGCGGCCTACCTGCCGAAGTTCAAGAAGGTCATGCCGACCGAGTATCACCGCGCATTGACCGAGTTGGCGAAGGCGCGCGACGCTGGCGCGACAAGCCCGGCGCCGAGAGTCAAGCAGTAGAGACCTTTTCCGCAATCGAGCGACAGCGCACCACCGCACAACTAAGAGACACGTATGGGCAAGCCAACCGGTTTTCTGGAAATCGACCGCGCCGACCGCAAGTACAAGCCGGTCGAGGAGCGCGTGAAGCATTGGAAGGAATTCGTCGTTCCGCTCGCCGAGCTGGAGGTCAAAAAGCAGGCCAGCCGCTGCATGGATTGCGGCATTCCCTTCTGCCACACCGGCTGCCCGGTCAATAACCAGATCCCGGACTGGAACGACCTCGTTTATCGCGGCGACTGGAAAGAGGCCGCCGACAACCTGCATTCGACCAACAACTTCCCCGAGGTGACCGGCCGCATCTGCCCAGCACCGTGCGAAGCGTCCTGCACGCTCAACATCGACGACAACCCAGTAACGATCAAAACCATCGAATATTCGATTGCCGAGCGGGCTTGGGCTGAAGGCTGGGTGCAGCCGCAGCCGCCAGAGACCAAGACCGGCAAGAAAATCGCGATTATCGGCTCAGGCCCGGCTGGCCTCGCTGCCGCGCAACAACTCGCCCGCGCCGGACACGACGTCCATGTTTATGAGAAAAGCGCACGCCCAGGCGGCCTGCTCGTCTACGGCATTCCCGATTTTAAGATGGAAAAGGACATCATCGCCCGGCGCGTCAAGCAGATGGAGGCCGAAGGTGTGACGTTCCACTGCGGCGTCCACGTCGGCCAGGATATTTCCGTCAAGTACATCGAGGGCAAGCACGACGCCGTACTTCTTGCCCTCGGTTCTGAAAATCCGTTCGACTTTTTCGCCAAGTCGCAGGGACGCGATCTCGACGGTATTCACTACGCCATGGATTTCCTGCCCCAGCAGAACAAGCGTGTCGCGGGCGAAGCCCAGAAACCGAAGACGCATGAGATCTCGGCGAAGGACAAGCACGTCATCGTCATCGGCGGCGGCGATACGGGCAGCGATTGCATCGGCACGTCGTTCCGGCAGGGTGCGAAATCCGTGACCCAGCTCGAGATCATGTCGCAGCCGCCTGAGAAAGAGAACAAGGCGCTGTCGTGGCCAAACTGGCCGCTCAAAATGCGCGTATCGTCGAGCCAAGCGGAAGGCGCAAAGACCGAATACTCAATTTCGACGACCGGCTTTTCGGGCGAGAACGGCAAGGTCAAGAAGCTGCACTACACGCGCGTCAATGCCAACATGGCGCCGATCAAGGGCACGGAAGGCGCGCTTAATGCCGACCTCGTGTTGTTCGCGATGGGCTTTTCTGGCCCGATCGAGAGCGACGTCGTCAAAGAACTG
>JANNSR010000157.1:0-14031 GCA_031402935.1 Hyphomicrobium sp.
GCAGCATGACGCGAACCCTTGCCTGGACCTATTGCGCGGACTTCGGCGCGGCTACGGGAGCGGCGCTGAGCGATGATTTCAGTTGTGTCTCGATGCCGGCGACCGCTGTATCGACGCTGACGCGCGCCGCCACCCGATCCAAGAACGGCCTTACCGCATCCTGCGCCTTCGGTGACAGTGCCTTGGCTTCATCATGGACGTTCGCAAGCCGGCCTTCCTTCATCGCCGTCTCCATTCGGCCGACGATAGCTTCGGCACTCTTGTCGTCAGGGGTGTGGTTGACCTTGCGCACACGCACGACAGCTTTGGCACTGGCAAGCAGCCGGTCGACAACGCCGCCCTGAGCCGGTTCCGCATCGGCATCGATGGCCGCGTTGGCGGTGCCGCGGAAATCGCGCGCTAGATCCGCTGCAGCCGGAACACCCTCATCCTTGAACTTGGCGAGCCCGGCGAGATCGAGCTTGCCGCCCGACGCTTTCTGCACCTCTGCAAGTTCGGCCGCGTACGTCTGGCCGCGATCGAGCGCGCGCTTCAAGTTTTGCAATTCGAGCGAAAGCACGATGCGTTCGGCATTCGCCCGGCGGTCGGCTTCGGCTTTGACGACGCCCTGCACGCTGCCGTCGAGGTCTGCGATTTGCTGTGTGAGTGGTGCCAGTGCAGCGGTCACATCGGCGGGCTTTGCGACATTGGCTTTGAGCGCATCGAGCGCGGCCTTGAGCGCGCTGGTCTGCTCTTCAGTCATTTTCACGGATTCGGTCAGGCGGTCGCTTTCAGCTTTCATGGCCTGAAGCCGCTCGGTCAGGCGGATTGAATCCGTTTTGACGCCCGCGACGTCACGATCGATGCGCTGCGTGCCGGACTTTGCGGCCTCGCTCGCTTCCGTTGCGGCCGTGATGCGGCCTTCGACATCTTCAGCCACGCTCTTTCGCAGCGCCGTCAACTGCGTCGCGAGGCTGGTTTCGAGATCGGCAACCTTGCCGGTCAACGCCGCGAGTTGGGCAAGGCGGCCAGAGGCTGGATCATTGGCACCTGCGTCTGCCAGGGCCTGCATCTGGGTTTCAATTTTGCCGAGGCGTTCGATCAAGTCCGTATCGCCTGAATCGCTGGCTGCTGCGGCCAAGGCAGCCTTTGTTTCGGCGACAAGGCGCGACTGACCTTCGCTCAAAGCAGGGATCGTTTGCGCGGTTTTCTCCAGCGCCGCGAGGCGTTCCTCTGTTGCAGCCAACGCTTTGCCAGCGTCGCTGCTAGCGGACGTGTTTTCGAGAGCCTTCAGCCGTTGCTCGAGCGCGGACGTGTTGTCTGCCAAGCGCGAAGTTGTGCCTTGAATGCCGAGCTGTGGCAGTGCCCACTCGGACGCCGCCAGCGCTAGGACGCTGCCGATGACGCCGGCCGTCATATGGCTGAAAAATCCGCCACGTTTCTTAATCACGACTTTTTCCGCGGCAGGGTGCGCGGTCCCATGAGCCGCGTCCTTGGCAGCCGGCGTAGATTGCGGACCTGACGATTGCATCTTCGCCTCCGGCTTTTGTGCCGTGTTGGACATTGCCGCGCTTTCGTCGGAATAGCTTGAGGCTGCGGCAGGCCGCGGTGTGCTTGCGGTCGCGGTTGCGACTTTATCGCCGAGCGATGTCACCTTGATCTCGGTCGCCCTCAAGTCGAGCGTGGCGTAGGGCCGCTTTGCCGCCGGGTGATCGCCTGGACCGGCGCCGTCCTTCTTGGGATCGTTGCTATTGTCTGCCATTGGAGCTTACGCCTCCATACAAGTGCCGGCCGGTGTGGTCCTGGGGTCAAGGCGGCGGACCAGCGGCAGCAAATTCCTGAACCGACGCGTTTGCTGTGCGCATGCAGCGTCACTGTCCGGTTTCTTAACCCGGCTTTGACTGTGCAGCTAGTCGAGAAACGAGAGCAAGTATTTCTTCCATGTTGGGCTTGGCCGCGACTTCAATTCTTGCTGCATTGGGTGATGTCAGGGGTGATGCCAGACATTTTTGCGGCGATTTAGCCCGGACCTCTGCCGCCACCGCGTCCGACAGGCAAATATGCGTCATCGCCGTTAAGGTTGGCGCGAATGAGGGTTTTTGTGTCAGCCCTACCCAAGTTGCGGCCGTCCTTGGCGACATCAAGATGACGGCATCGAACGCTTTGGCCTGAAGACCGGCTGCGATGCCGGGGGCAAATGTTTCGGCTGCAACCGAGCGGTAGGCTGGGAGCGCGGTCAAACGAATTCCCAGCTGCGCCAGTGCGCCCGCCAGATCGAAGGCAAGGTGGTCGCCAGCGAGGTGAATAAGCGGTCCGGCTTTTGCCGCTGGATCGGCGGCAATAATCGGCACGAGATCCGCTGCCGTCCCTGCCCCGGGCAGGATGTTCACAAAGCCGAGGTCACGAGCGTATGCCGCAGTGCCTGAGCCGACGGCGAATAACGGCAAGTGCAGCGCCGCAGACAGCGCCGGCGACGCCGCCAAAGCGCGCAGGCCGTTGCGGCTGGTCGCGACGATAGCGGATGCACCCTGCAGCGCGGTCGAGGCGATATCCTGAAGTTCAATCGTCAGAAGCGGCGCTAAGCTAACCCGATGCCCCAGTTGCTCGATGCGGGACTTGAGTGGCTCCACATCGGCGTCCGGGCGGGTCAGCAGAATGTGCATCAGGCGGTGGGCCGGACGAGTGCCGCCGGATCGGCTTTCGACAGCACATCGTCGGCGGCGCTAAGGCCGAGATCGAGTGCCCCGGCGGGTGGCCCCTTGCGCGAAACCGAGTAGCCTTTCTTGCCGTCGGGAGACAGCACCTGGCCGCGGAAATGCAATTGATTGCCGTCAAGCTGCGCGTAGCCCGCGATCGGCGTCCGGCATGAGCCCTCAAGCCGCGCCAGAAACGCCCGCTCGGTCGTGACCGCCAATTTCGTCGCGGCATCATTCAGCGGTGCGATTAAGCCCGCTGTGCGTTCGTCGTCAGCGCGGATTTCGAGACCGATGGCACCCTGCGCCACCGCTGGCAGCATCTGATCGATCGGTACGGCATCGGTGATGCGGTCCTGCAATCCGAGCCGCTTCAAACCGGCGACGGCGAGGAAGGTGGCGTCCGCGACGCCCTCCTGCAGCTTACGCAGCCGGGTCTGGACATTACCGCGAAAGCCGACGACGACGAGATCCGGGCGGCCGTGCAGCAGTTGCGCCTGGCGCCGTAGTGACGACGTGCCGACGACGGTTCCCTTGGGAAGCTCGGCAAGTGAGGCGTACTTCAGTGAAATGAATGCGTCGCGAACATCCTCGCGCGGCAGCACGGCGCCGATCGTCAAGCCGTCGGGCAGCGCCGTCTGCATGTCCTTCATCGAATGCACGGCGACGTCGATCTCGTCCGCCAGCAGCGCGTCCTCGATCTCTTTGGTAAAGAGCCCTTTGCCGCCGATATCCGCCAGCGGTCTATCGAGGATCTGATCGCCCGTGGTCTTGATGATCGTGATCGTGATCTGGTCCTGCGGCAGCCCGTGCGCTTCAGACAAGCGGTCACGGACCTCGTGGGCCTGTGCCAGCGCGAGGGGTGAGCCGCGGGTGCCGATGCGGATCGTGGCTGCTTGCAAGGGGCATTCTCCAGGTGCTAGGCGGGGCAGGCGGCCGCATTCATGCTTGGTCTGGCTTTGGTTCGCAACCCTAACAAGCGAAACCCTTAAAAATGACCGTTCCACGGCCCGTCAATGGCACCGCGCACCTCGTCCTCGGGATAGAGACGAGCTGCGATGAGACGGCCGCCGCCGTGGTCGCGCGCGACAGTGGCGGACACGGGCGGATCCTATCGAACGTCGTCCTTTCGCAATTCGATCTGCACAAAATATACGGCGGCGTCGTGCCAGAAATCGCCGCCCGGGCGCACACCGAATGCCTCGACCGGATTGTCGCCGCCGCGCTTGCCGAAGCCGGTGTTGAGCTTCGCGACATCGACGCCATCGCTGCGGCGTCGGGGCCGGGACTGATCGGCGGCCTTATCGTTGGCGCGGTGACCGGCAAGGCCCTCGCCCTTGCTACAGGCAAACCGTTCCTCGCAATCAATCACCTCGAAGCCCATGCCTTGACTGCGGGTCTGACGGACGGCGTGCGCCCGCCCTATCTAATGTTATTGGTCTCCGGCGGGCACACCCAGATTTTGCTGATCGAAGAGGTCGGGCGCTACCGGCGACTCGCAACAACAATTGACGATGCGCTCGGCGAAGCCTTCGACAAGACCGCGAAACTGCTGGGCTTAGCGATGCCCGGCGGGCCGTCGGTCGAGCAGGCAGCGCTGAACGGCAATCCCCGCCGCTTCAAGCTGCCGCGCCCGATGCTTGGCCGCGTTGAACCGCATTTCTCATTTGCGGGCTTGAAAACGGCGGTGCGGCACGCAGCTCAAGCCAGCGCCGCGCTCACCGCGCAAGATGTCGCCGATCTATGCGCTTCGTTCCAGGCTGCCGTTTGCGACAGCGTTTGCGACCGCGTGGCGCGTGCCATGCGCGGTCTGGTAACCCAGTTGCCGGCCGGTGCACGCCGGCCCTTCGTCGTTGCGGGTGGCGTTGCAGCCAACAAAGTGCTGCGGGCCGCGCTCGTCGGCGTCGCAGAGGACCACGCCTTCACGTTTCATGCCCCTCCGCCCGCGCTGTGCACCGACAACGGCGCCATGATCGCCTGGGCGGGTGCTGAACGCCTTAGCCACTGTCTGGTCGATCGTCTCGACGCGCCGGTCAAGCCGCGCTGGCCGCTCGATCCGGACGCCGCGCCCGCTGCAGGCGCTGGAGTGAAAGCTTAGCCCCTGGTTCCGTTCCGGCGCCGTGCTAAAAGCGCTCTCGATTTTGGGGAACACGCGCGTTGGACATCCGATCAATCAGCGTCATCGGAGGCGGAGCCTGGGGCACGGCGCTGGCGCAGACGCTGGCACTTGGCGACAAGCGCGTAACGCTGTGGGCGCGCGAGGCCGAGGTCGTTGCCGACATCTCGGATCGTCACGTCAACCGCAGTTTTCTGCCTGGCGTTGACCTCGATCCCCGTATTCGTGCCACCAGCGATCTGGCGGTAGCGGCAGCAAACGATGCATTGCTCATCGTTGTTCCGGCGCAGCATGTGCGCGCCACGCTCACGCTACTGGCGCGCGGTCTCCGTAGCGGCACGCCAGTCGTTATGTGCGCCAAGGGCATCGAGCAGGCATCCGGCAAACTGATGGGCGATGTCGTGACGGAAGCACTGCCAGACGCGCAACTCGCCGTGCTGTCGGGACCGAGCTTCGCCAGCGACGTGGCGCGCGGGCTTCCAGCAGCGCTGACGCTTGCCTGCCGCAACGAAGCAACCGGCCGGGCGCTGGCCAGTGCACTGTCATCTCGCCAAATGCGGCTTTACTGGTCGAGCGATGTGATGGGTGCGGAGCTTGGTGGCGCCGTCAAGAACGTGCTGGCCATTGCTGCTGGTATTGTCGAGGGACGCGGCCTTGGCGCCAGCGCGCACGCGGCGATTGTCACGCGCGGATTTGCCGAGTTGCGCCGCTTCGGCGAAGCCATGGGCGCACGGCCTGAAACGTTGCTCGGGCTGTCGGGCCTTGGCGATCTGGTGTTGACCTGCGGTAGCCCGCAGTCGCGCAACATGTCGCTGGGGCGCGCACTCGGCGAAGGTAAGCGCCTTTCTGACATCCTCGGCAGCCGATCCGCCGTGACCGAGGGCGTCACGACTGCCGCCGCTGTCGTCCGGCTGGCGCGCGAAAAAGGCGTTGAAATGCCGATCGCAGAGGCCGTTCACGCCATCATCGAAGGCCGCATCGGCGTTGATGACGCCATTGCCGCATTGATGCAGCGGCCGCTCAAGGCTGAGGATTGAGCTTGTTGCGATCAACGCGCCAGACGCGAAAGATTGAGTCGCGATTGGCGAGCGGCACGGACGTCAGGTAGGCTGGCGCCCGATTGGCGACGAGATTGGCGCGCAGCGAGCCCTTCCAGGCCTCATTCGAAACGAATGGATCGTCGAGGCCGCGGCAGACGACGATGTAATCGACGCCCTCGCGCGCGATAGTTGCCTTTGCTACCGCGTCCGACCGGCTGGCCAGCAGCGTGTGGTTGGCAAGAATGGCGTCCGGGATGCGATGATACGGGGCTGAGAGCACGCGATGCGGCGTCAGCGCGGCAATATAGGCACCGATATCGATATGGGCCGAAACGAGGCCGGGCGGCAGGCTGGCTAACTCGCGAATGGCGTCTGACTTCGCGCACGATTCCGCATCGGCGCGGATTTCTTTAGTGATTAACTTCGGTGGAGCGAGTGCCGCGTCAACTGCCTCGGAGCAGGCAAGCAGAACACCCTGGCTCATCATGACGGCGGCGGCGAAGCGGATCGTCGGCGCGCTGACATCGCCGCAGCCTTTAAGCCTCAGAATCGCGATGGCCATCGGCGGCAGCATGACAAAGCTGGCGTAAGACATGTACTTGTACTGCCAGCAGGCAAACAGCGCGAAAGCGAGGATCACGGCTAGCAGGAAAGCATCTGATTTGGCGCGGGACACGTGGAACTGGCGGACTTGTAGCCCAATCCCGATTGCGAAGAATGCGAGAATTCCTAGCGACTGTTCGAAGTCGCCTGAGAAGAAATCGGCGATGATGCTGCGGCTTTCAGCAACCAGATCGAGCCAGATCGGCTTTAGACTGATCGGCAACTGGCCCATCGGACCGGCGAGGCATTTCGGTTCCAGTGCGCCGAACAGTGCGCCGCCGATGGCCGTTGCCACGCCAACAACCGCGAACCGCTGCCACAAGGCCCAATCTCGTCTGCGTCCAAGCGCTACGATAAGGCCAGCCCCGCCGACGCCGACGAGCGTTACGAGATTCAGTGATAGCGCGTCGCAGCGGACATCAAGCCAGCGCGACGGCGAAATTGTCAGAACAAATGTCAGCGCCAGCGTCGCCATCAAGGCTAACGTAAACGCCCGCGCCGCATTGGCCGCGTCCCGGTCAAATAGGCCCCAAAGCGCTGCAAATACGGCGAGTACCGCAGCCGGTGCCAAGGCTTCATAGCCAATCGCCAGTGCCAGTCCGCACAGCGCGCCGGAATTGCGCCAGGCACGTGCATCGCCCGTGTGGGCCCACATGAGCAGAGCAGCAGAAACCGTCGCTGCTATCATGACGTTATGGTGGTCGATGCGGCCGGCGTCGAACTGATAGAGTGCCAGCGGGCATAGTACCGCAAGCAGCAAGGCAAAGCCGCCGGCATGGACTCCGGCCATCGCAGCCGTCGTACGAAACAGAACAAAAAGCACCGGCGCCAGGACCAGGATCGGCCACAGGGCGCGAACGAAAATCTCAGCCGTCTCCGCCGGTAACACGAGGCCAAACGTCCACAGCATCGCGGCAAGCGGCAGATCGATCAACCGCGACCAGTGCGAGAGCATTCCGGACGCGCCGCCCATCGTCATCGTGGTCGTGTCGAACCATGGCGCGGCAGCCATGAATTCGCGGACCTGGATCAGCCGCGTCGCGTCGTCGGAATCGCCAAGATAGCCGTCAAGCCCAGTCCCAGTCTTAATCCACGTCCGGAGCGCGATCGCCGTCAGGGCCAGCAGCCACCAGCCCCACACCGGCATGGCGTGGCTATGCAAGCGAAGGCCCGCGGCATCAGCAGCTTTCAAGGCGGCGGCGATCATGGCGGATTGCGGCTCCAACACGGGGGGCAGAGCCGTCACACTAAGTCTGTTGCCTTTGTGAAGCGTAAACGCACCCACCGCTCCGGCCGCTGCCGGTTGCGCCCGCAAATGTGTCAGGCCCTCAGGCTTTGTTTACCCTTCCTGCCTAGTGTCGGATGTGCGTGCACCCCGCAACGTTGGGGACGCAGAAACGCTTCGAAGCCAGCTTCCAATGCATAGGCGTGGTTCATGTCCCATAGTGATGTTTTCGTAATCGGCGCCGGTCCGGCGGGTTTAACGGCTTCTTACCTCCTCACCAAGCAAGGCATTTCGACAACCGTGATCGAAGCCGATCCGGTCTATGTCGGCGGCATCAGCCGCACCGCCAACTACAAAGACTTTCTTTTCGACATCGGTGGCCACCGCTTCTTTTCGAAATCGAAGGAAGTCGTCGATCTGTGGAAAGAGATCCTGCCGCAGGATTTCATTTCCCGCCCGCGCATGAGCCGCATCTACTATGACGGCAAGTACTATTCCTATCCGCTGAAGGCCTTTGAGGCGCTCGGCAACCTTGGCGTCGTCGAAAGCTCGATGTGCGTCCTGTCGTTCATGTACAAGCAGGCGTTCCCGAACGAAAAACCGGAAACCTTCCACGACTGGGTCGCCAACCAGTTCGGCGAGCGGCTGTTCTCGATCTTCTTCAAGACCTACACCGAAAAAGTCTGGGGCATGAGCTGCGACGAAATCTCGGCCGATTGGGCGGCACAGCGTATCAAGGGCCTCGACCTCTGGTCGGCCATGGCCAACGCGCTGCGCAACTCGATCGCGCCGAAAGGCTTCAAGGACGGCACGAAGGCCCACGACGGCGAAATCATCAAGACGCTGATCGACAGCTTCGAGTATCCGCGCAAGGGTCCAGGCATGATGTGGGACGCGGCTGCACGCAAAACGCGCGAGCAGGGCGGCAGCATCCATATGGGCACCCGACTTATGGGTCTCAGCTTCGACAAGGCGTCCGGTCTGTGGACCATCACGGCCATGACGGAAGTCGGTGAAATCCTGACGTTTACGGCGAACAACGTCATTTCCTCAGCGCCGATCCGCGAACTCGTTCACGCCTTGACCGAGAAACCGGCCTGTGCCGACGCCGCTGACCGCCTGCGCTATCGCGATTTCATTACGGTCGCGGTCGTCGTCGACAAGCCGGATCTGTTCCCGGACAACTGGATCTACATCCACGAGCCGAGCGTCAAGGTCGGCCGGATTCAGAACTTCCGCTCCTGGTCGCCGGAAATGGTGCCGGACGAGAAGCTCGCATGCCTCGGGCTTGAATACTTCTGCTTTGAGGGCGACGGACTTTGGACGGCACCGGATGAAGAGCTGCTGGCGCTTGCCAAAAAAGAACTGGCCCAGATCGGTCTCGCGAGTGAAGCCGATTGCATCGACGGCTGCGTCGTGCGCCAGAAAAAGGCCTATCCGGTTTATGACGAAGGCTACAAGCAGAACGTTGAATCGATCCGCGCCGACCTCGCCGCCAACTATCCGACACTGCATCTCGTCGGCCGCAACGGCATGCACAAGTACAACAACCAAGACCACGCCATGATGACGTCGATGCTGACGGTCAAGAACATCATTGCGGGCGAAATGCTGTTCGACATTTGGAACGTTAACGAAGACGCCGAATATCACGAAGCCGGCAATTCGGGCGCCGAAGAAGCGCTGAAGAGCGTGCGCATGGTTCCGCGCCGGGTGGGGACCGCCGCCTGATGCAGGAATTCATACAATCGCTCGTCGATAAGCACGGCGATGAGCTGATGCAGTTCGCTGGCTATGTCGCGGTCAGCGGCTGCGCGCTCTGCATCGATTTCACGATCTATTGGGCGTTGCTCAGTGTTGCCAAGTACGCCTTCGTGGCGGCTGTTGGCGGCTACATTTGCGGCGTTCTCTCGCACTATCTGCTGTCGTCGCGCATCGTCTTCGCCAAACGCTTCCAAAAGCGCGGCGTGGTCGAAGAGGCCCCGGCCATCGCCAAGTTCTTTGCGGCCGGTGCCTCGGGCCTCGTTGTTACCGCGACCGTCGTCGGCGTACTCGCCGACGTGATGGGTTTCCATCCGCTTGCCGCCAAAGTTGCCGCCGCCGGGTGCTCGTTCACGGTCGTGTTCCTCAGTCTCCGCTTCTTTGTATTCAACGCTCCGCAGTCGAACGCGGCGTCAGCCGTCTGAGAGGACGAACCATGTTTATCGCAAACTACGGCCTCAAAAGCATTGTCCAGAAGGCCGCCATGGTGGCGCGTATGCCGCTCGGCTATTCGCAGGATCACCCGTACACGGGTCTGAAAGAGCGTGCGCATCGCGAGACGCTCGATTTCATCATCGACGTGATGCCGGACTCGCTGGCGTTCGATACGCCGCGCGAGTTGATGCAGTATGCGCTATCGCGCGTGACCGTCGGTGGCCTCTACGCCGAGTTCGGCGTCAATGAAGGCGGCACGATTAGCTATATCGCCAAGCAGAAGCCGCAAAACACGATCCACGGCTTCGACAGCTTTGAGGGTTTGCCCGAGGATTGGTCAGGCAACGCTATGGCCGCCGGTTACTTCAATCGCAAAGGCCGCCTGCCGAAGGTACCGTCGAATGTGAAGCTGCACCCAGGTTGGTTTAACGCGTCGGCGCCGAAGTTCGCAGCCGAACACGCAGGCCCGCTCGCGTTCCTGCACGTCGATTGCGATCTCTATTCGTCGACCGTCGATATCTTCGCCGCGCTGGGAGACCGCATCGTTCCCGGCACCGTCATCATGTTCGACGAGTACTTCAACTATCCGAACTGGAAGGCCCACGAGCATAAGGCCTTTACCGAGTTCCAGGCCGCAACGGGCAAAAGGTTCAAATTCGCCGGCTATTCGATCCAGCAGGTCGCCGTGGTCGCGGTGTAGTCGGCATCCAAGTTTAGTGTCGCGTCTGAAACCCCGTGCTTCTCGAAGCGCGGGGTTTTTGTTTAGCTGCGGCTTGAGGGCAATCCGCATTCGCGCTAGGGGCTTTTGGGTTGTCTGAAGGGGCTGTATCAATGCCGTCCTACTGGTTATTCAAGTCCGAGCCTGACGTGTTCTCATGGACCATGCTATTGGCCAAAGGGCCCACGGGGGAATCTTGGGACGGCGTGCGAAACTATCAGGCCCGCAACAACATGAGGGCGATGGCGGTTGGCGATCTCGGGTTTTTCTACCATTCAAATGAGGGTAAGGCCGTCGCCGGCATTTGCGAAGTGATAGCGACAGCCCATTCCGAACGCGGCGACGAAACGGGAAAATGGGAGTGCGTCGATGTCAAAGCCGTCGCGGTAATGCCAAAACCAGTCGGCCTCGATGCGATTAAAGCCAATCCGGCACTCGCGCAGATGGTGCTGGTCACAAATTCCCGGCTTTCGGTGCAGCCTGTCACGCGCGAGCAATGGCAGGAAGTCTGCCGGATGGGTGGCTTGGCGGCGGGCGTTCAAAAGCCCCGGCGCAGCAAAGCGTGAGGCGCGATGAACGAGCCAACGCGCCGTGACATCCAGCAGATGATGGCGTGGGCAATGCCACGACTCCCGGCAGCAGCCAACGGCGGGTGCAGCATCGCGAGCTCGTATCCAGAGTTCGTTCGTGAACTCACACGCAAGTATAAACTCGAGTCGCGTGTCGAGTGGAATAGCTATGGGCAGGGATACGCGTCTTACATTGACGCGTGGTTCTATCAAGACAAGCCGGAGTTCCGCCGACCCGCGACGTCGAAGGACGAAAAAAACTACACCGGGCTCTACGTCTTGTTGTGCCGCGAGGCACCGTACTTCGTGATGGGCGAGGGTGCCAAATCATGGACGGCTAAAGGCGGCTCGAGCTATATGCCGGGCTTCAATGGCGTCGATGCCTTCGCCTCACTGGCGGTCAAGGATCTCGCGGAAAAAGCTAGTAACTTTTTCTCTGGCCAGGGTCTTGTGCGGCTGCGCCAAGCAGAGGTCGCGGAAGAGCTTCCGGAAGGCCTGCGCTTTGATACGAACTTAGTCGACGGCAAACACCGCCTCTATGACGCGCTGTTTTTCTGGTACGACTGAGGGTCAATGCCTCTATCCAGTCAAGACCATTCGAGTTCGACATGCGAACGCGCCTCATTCATCCGCGCCAACACCAGGCTGCTACCGCCGCCGCTCGTGCCTGAGATCAAGCTGCATCTGGCGGAAGAGTCGGTGCCGCTGTGGCAGAAGACCGAAGAGCAGCTTGGTGAGATGAATGTGCCGCCGCCATTTTGGGCCTTTGCCTGGGCCGGCGGGCAGGCCTTGGCGCGCTATCTCATCGATAACCCGGAAATCTGTCGCGGCAAAAGCGTGATCGACCTGGGCGCCGGGTCTGGCTTGACCGGCCTCGCGGCGCTGCATTCTGGCGCCAAGTCCGTAATTGCCGCCGATATCGACGCGTTTGCCACGGCTGCCTGCCGCTTGAACGCGGCTGCCAATGGGCTCACCCTCGCTACAACCGCGGCTGACCTGCTGGCCGCAGCCCCGCCCCCGTGCGACGTCCTACTGGTTGGTGATCTCTTTTATGAGCGCCAGCTGGCCGAGCGGGTTCTGGCGTTTTGCGATGCGGCTAAGGCCGCCGGCGCTATCGTCCTGATTGGCGACCCGCGGCGCAGCTACTTCCCCAAGGGCCACTTCACGCTGCTGGCCGAATACCAGGTCCCCGTCACGCGCGATCTTGAGGACAGCGAAATCAAAAACACGTCCGTTTGGCGGGTCTAGGCAACAGAAACGCTGCTACAGGAGGCGCGGTACTGTTTCGGCGACCGACTTTCGAGCATGTTGTGGCAACGCACCATCCCGCTCATAATGGCGTCTAAAGGGCCGCGGTAAAGACGGCCCTCCCGGAGGAGACGGAAAGCATGTCGGAAAAGATCTACCCTGTGCCCGCAGGTTGGGCCGAGCGGGCATTCGTAAATGCTGCATCTTACAAGACGCTGTACGACCACAGCATCGCCGCGCCAGACGCCTTCTGGGGCGAAGCCGGCAAGCGCCTTGAATGGATCAAGCCCTACACCAAGGTCAAGAACACGTCGTTCGAGCTTGGCAAAGTTGATATCCGCTGGTTCGAGGACGGCACGCTGAACGTGTCCGCGAACTGCGTCGATCGCCACGTTGCGACGCGCGGCGATCAGGTCGCGATCATCTGGGAAGGCGACAATCCGAACGAGAGCGAGCAGATCACCTATCGCCAGCTCTATGAGCGCGTGCAGCGCGTCGCCAATGTTCTGAAAAAGCACGGCGTAAAAAAGGGCGACCGGGTCACGCTGTATCTGCCGATGATTCCCGAGGCAGCCTACGCCATGTTGGCGTGTGCCCGCATCGGCGCCGTCCATTCCATCGTGTTCGGCGGCTTTTCGCCCGACAGCGTGCAGAACCGCATTGAAGACGCAGATTCAAAGCTGATCATCACGGCTGATGAAGGCTTGCGCGGCGGCAAGCCGGTGCCGCTCAAGAAAAACGTCGATATCGCGTTGACCAAATGCGCGGGCGGCGAAAAGGTTCTCGTCGTGCGCCGCACCGGCAATCCAGTGCCGTGGACCGAAGGTCGCGACTTCTGGCTCCACGAGGAAATTATTTCCGTCGCGGCCGATTGCCCGCCGGTTGAAATGAACGCCGAAGATCCGCTGTTCATTCTGTACACCTCGGGCTCGACCGGAAAACCGAAAGGTGTCGTACACACCACGGGCGGTTATCTGCTCTACGCGGCGATGACGCATCAGTACGTCTTCGACTACCACGACGGCGATATCTACTGGTGCACTGCCGACGTCGGCTGGGTGACAGGCCACAGCTACATCGTATATGGCCCGCTCGCCAATGGCGCCACGACGCTGATGTTCGAAGGCATCCCGACCTATCCGACCACATCGCGCTTCTGGCACGTTGTCGATAAGTGGAAGGTCAACATCTTTTACACGGCGCCGACCGCGATCCGCTCGCTGATGGGTGCCGGCGACGATCTCGTTAAGCGCACCGATCGTTCATCGCTGCGCTTGCTCGGTTCTGTCGGCGAGCCGATAAATCCGGAAGCCTGGGAGTGGTATCACAACGTCGTCGGCGAAGGCCGCTGCCCGATTGTCGATACCTGGTGGCAGACGGAGACCGGCGGCATTTTGATCACGCCCCTGCCCGGCGCCACCGCCTTGAAACCCGGCTCGGCGACGCTGCCGTTTTTCGGCGTGCGCCCCGCGCTTGTCGATGACAAAGGCAGCTTTCTCGATGGCGCGGCCAGCGGCAATCTTGTCATCCTCGATAGCTGGCCGGGACAATCGCGGACCATCTACGGCGATCACGAGCGCTTCGAGCAGACCTACTTTTCGACCTATCCGGGTCACTACTTCACTGGAGACGGCTGCCGCCGCG
>JANNSR010000158.1:0-8928 GCA_031402935.1 Hyphomicrobium sp.
CGATCTCGCGGGGTTCTGGTCCGGGTCTTGGGCGGGTCGCGCCGACATGCGCGGGCAGTACCCTAAGCACGTCTGGCCCGGCGACCCGGCGCACGCGAAGCCGATAGCCCGGGCCAAACCACGGGTTAAGTAACGGCGGGCCTACGCTTTGGACTTGAAGACGGGTGCAGCGGAGTGCGACACACCGAGCGCCTGAGATACATTCCATCTGCAAAGATCATGACGTGGCTGTTTGCGAACCTAAACCCCGCATCTTGTTCGTGACCCTGTCGCTGGATCGCGGCGGCACCGAACGCCATATTGCCGAGATCATGCCGCGGCTCGCAGCCAACGGCTGGCCGATCGCGCTCTTCTGCATCGGCACCCGGGGCGAGATGGCGGACGCTGTCGCGGCCAAGGGCGTAACCGTGATCACGCCGCCGATGGGCAGTGGCGCCCGCTTTTCGGGTCCGCTGCAGGGTGTGCGTCAGGGCCTCGCCGCGTTGGGGCTTGCAGCGGAATTGCTGCGCCGCAGACCCACAATCATTCACTTCTTTCTGCCGGGGCCTTATCTCATCGGCGGCCCGCTCGCGAACCTATTGCGCATTCCGGTGCGGATCATGAGCCGCCGCAGCCTCAACCACTACATGGCGAAGCGGCCGACGGCTCGGCGCCTTGAACTCGCACTTCATCCCCGCATGACGGCTCTGCTTGCAAACTCAAGGCCTGTTGTCGCCGAATTGATTGATGACGAAGCGTGCGATCCACGCCGCGTTGGCTTGATCTACAACGGCATCGACATTGCGCCATTTGAGGCCCCAGCCGTCCGTGCCGGTGTGCGCGAAAAGCTTGGGCTGTCGGACGCGCACGTTGTCATTACGGTGCTGGCAAATCTCATCGCCTACAAGGGTCATCGCGATCTGATCGAGGCGCTGGCACGCGTTAAGGACAAATTGCCAAATCCCTGGATCGTGCTGTGCGCTGGACGCGATGATGGCATTCAACATGACCTTGAGGCGCTCGCGGCGACTCATGGACTTGCCGAGCACGTGCGTTTTCTCGGATCGCGCGCGGATACCGCCGAACTGCTGCGCGCCTCTGACCTCGGACTGCTGTGCTCCCATGAAGAAGGCTTTTCGAACGCCGTAATCGAGAGCATGGCCGCGGGGCTACCGATGATCGTGACGAAAGTCGGTGGCAACGCGGAAGCCGTGCGAGACGGCGTTGACGGCTTCGTTGTGCCGGCGAAAAACCCGGCAGCCTTGGGTGTGGCGCTGGTGGACCTCCTCTCCGACCCGCCGCGGGCAAAGGCCATGGGCACGTCCGGTGCGGCCCGCGCGCGCCAGCACTTTTCGATCGAAGCCTGTGTGGCCCGGTACGAAGCCGTCTATCGCGCCCTGCTTACCGGTCGGCAGGCCGATGAGGCGGCGCCACATGGTCACGTCCCCGGCCGAAACTGACAACCCCCAGCGACGGCCTGAGTGTTCGGTCCCGGGAGATTGGCGGGATGGAATCGGTGTAGCCAGAGGCATCTCATATCTCAGGGAGCGCCTCGGGTCATGCAGATGAAGATTCATGCCAATGCCGCCACCACTCCTAAAACCAGGGCTTACATCCAAAGAAGCAACGGCTCGGTGGCCGGCTTTGCGCGGGAGCTGGGTGTCAGTGAGCGCACGGTGACGCGCTGGAAAGGCCGCGAGGAGGTCATGGATCGCTCGCACCGGCCGCATCGTATCGCCACAACGATGACGCCGATTGAAGAGCGGTTGGCGGTTGAGTTGCGGACCAGCGTGGGGCTGCCACTCGGTGACATCGTCGAAGTTCTGCGCCGGTGCGTGAACGCCAAGTTGTCGCGCAGCCAGGTTCACCGCTGCCTTCAGCGGCATGGCGTTTCTGCCAAGCCCAGGCCCGAGCGGGCGCCTGTCGCCGTGTTCAGCACTGAAACCCCTGCCGGCTTTATCCATCTCGACGTCAAGTATCTGCCGCCGCTGCGCGGAAAACGTGCCTACGCTTATGTTGCCATCGATCGCGCCACGCGCTTCGTCTACGTAGAGATTCTTTACGATCGACGAGGCGAGACCGCCGCCGCGCTCCTGTGCCGCTTCCAAGAAAGCTTCAGCATCGAAGTCCACACGGTTTTCTCCGACAATGGCAGCGAGTGGACCGACCGCTTCGCTGTCGATAAGTAGAACAAGCCCAAGGACCGGCCCTCTGGAGATCATCGGGTTGATCGACTGTGCGCTGGACACGGCATCACCCACAAGCTCACAAGGCCATTCCGGCCTCAGACCAACGGCATGGTCGAGCGCTTCAACCGGCGCATTGGAGAGCATTTGGAGCGACTGCCGCGCAACGGAGACGGCCATCACCGGCGCTTCGACAGCCACGCCGAACGCAACGCTTACCTCATGCAGTTCGTGCACAACTACAACCGGACACGGCTCAAATGCCTCGACTACAAAGCTCCAATTGAAGCCGTAAAAAATCTCCCGGGACCGAACACCTTTGCAGACGTTTCGGCGGCGTCGTTCAATCTCGATCCGGCGTCGCTGTCGGGCGCCATTTCAGACGCTAAGGCCGCAGTATTGACGCCGCGTGCCATCATCGCCGTCGATCTCTTCGGCCACCCGGCCGACTACGATGCCATTTTGCCGTTCGCAGAAGCGCACGGTCTCTTCGTGCTGTCGGACGCGGCTCAGGGCTTTGGCGGCGTGCTGCACGGCCGCAAAATCGGCACCTTCGGACTGGCGACAGCGCCGAGCTTTTTTCCAGCGAAACCGCTCGGCTGCTACGGCGACGGCGGTGCGATTTTCACCGACGACGACGACTTTGCTAAGATCATGCGTTCTATTCGTCTGCATGAGCAAGGCGCAAGCAAGTACGACTGCGCCCGTATCGGCATCAACGGCCGCTTGGATACGATCCAGGTTGCGATCCTGATTGAGAAGCTCAAGATTTTCCCCGGCGAGATCGAACAACGCCAGAGCGTCGCGCGCCGTTACAGTGACGCTCTTCAAGACGCCGTTTCGGTCCCGCGCGTCGTAGCCGGCGCGACGTCCGTCTGGGCGCTGTACACGTTGCCCAGACCGGGCGGGCGGCGCGACGCTGTGGCAAAAGCGCTCGCATCGCGCGGCATTCCGAGCCAAATTTACCTTCCCAAGCCTTTGCATCACCAGCCGGTCTACGCGGCGTCGCCTGTGGCGGCCGGCGGCGTCCGGGTTGCGGAGCGCCTGCCGCACGAGGTTTGGAGCCTTCCCATGCACCCCTATCTGGCGGCGAGCGATCAAGCGCGCATCACCGATGCGCTGCGCGACGCGCTGCGCTGAGCCCGCCGATGGCGCCGCCGCGCGGGGTTTTCCCCAGGAATGGCAAGGCCAAGGAATGAGGGCTGACAGGGCCTGCCTAACACTGCATAAGCGGGTTGAAATCCGCCATACATCAGGGAGCGCGGCGTGGACATTCGAGGCAAGAAATTTGTCGTCATCGGGGGCGCGGGCCTCATCGGCTCGCATGCCATTGATCAGCTGGCGGCCGAAGATGTCGGCGAGATCGTGATCTACGACAATTTCGCCCGCGGCTCACTTCAAAATCTCGAAAACGTGATGCGCGACCCGCGCGTGAAAATCAACGAGGCAGGCGGCGACATCACCCAGACCGACGTGCTCAACGACGCTTTGAAAGGCGCCGACGGCGTCTTTCATTTTGCGGCGCTGTGGCTGCTGCAGTGTCACGAATTTCCGCGCTCGGCGTTCGACACCAACATCCGCGGCACCTTCAACGTGCTCGAAGCCTGCGTGGCGAACAACGTCAAACGTCTGGTCTATTCCTCGTCGGCGTCGGTCTACGGCGATGCGGTGCAAGAACCGATGGACGAGGACCATCCGTTCCATAACAAGAACTTTTACGGTGCGACCAAGATCGCCGGCGAAGCTATGGCAACGGCCTACCACCATCGTTACGGTCTGCCTGTCGTGGGCTTGAGATACATGAACGTCTACGGGCCGCGTCAGGACTATTATGGCGCCTATATTGCCGTGATCATGAAAATGCTCGATGCCATCGATCGCGGAGAAGGCCCAACGATCATGGGCGACGGCTCGGAAGCGTTCGACTTCGTATCCGTCCTCGATTGCGGCACGGCGAACTTGTGCGCCATGAAGGCAGATACCGTTGGCCGGTACTACAACGTCGGCACGGGCAAACGGACATCGCTCAAGGAACTCGCCGAGAAGATCGTCAACCTGACCGGCTGCAACCGGCCGATCCAGTACAAGGAGCGTAGTCAGGCAACGCTCGTGCGCAATCGCATCGGGTGCCCCAAGCGGGCCACACAGGAAATCGGCTTCACAGCCAAGATTGATCTCGAAGAAGGCCTGCAGAAGCTGATCGACTGGCGCAAGAGTCACATCGATGCCGTAGACATGCGCCGTAAGAAGGCGCGAGCCTGAGGTCTTAAGGGCTGCAGGTTCACGCCGAAACAAACTTGATTAAATGATGGTTCAGGACACATGTGCGGCATAGCAGGCATCTTGAACCTCGACGGCGGCTCGGTGTCTCCGCCGACGTTGCGGGCCATGACCGATGCGATCCGCCACCGTGGGCCGGACGGCGAGGGTCAATGGATCGAGGCGCCAATCGGTCTTGGTCACCGCCGGCTTGCCATCATCGATCTCTCCGACGGCGGCCGCCAGCCGATGCAGACGGCGGATGGCCGCTACGTCATCAGCTACAACGGCGAACTTTACAACTACCGCGAAATAAAGACCGAGCTCAGCGCCAAGGGGCACCTGTTCCGCTCGACCAGCGACACCGAGGTGATGCTGGCGGCGCTGGCCGAATGGGGTATGGCGGCGCTGTCGCGGTTTAACGGCATGTTCGCCTTCGCCTTGTGGGACCGCGAGACCAAGCGGTTGACGCTGGCGCGCGATCGCTACGGCATCAAGCCGCTCTATTTCACCACCACCCAGAACAGCTTTCTGTTCGCGTCGGAAGCCAAAGCCTTCCGCGCCCATCCGGGCTTCAAAGCCGAGATGGATCACGAAGGGCTGTTCGAATACTTCACATTCCAGAACTTTTTCACCAACCGCACCCTGCTCAAAGGCGTGCGCATGCTGCCGGCGGGTTGTTATTGCACGATCGATGCAAGCAGCGCGCAGGGTCCGCGCATCGTCCGCTACTGGGACTACAAGTTCGAGGAGCCGGAAAACCCGCGCAGCGACGCTGACTATCTCGATGAACTCGACCACCTCATGCAGCAGGCGATCACGCGCCAGCTGGTCTCGGATGTGGATGTCGGCGCCTATCTCTCGGGCGGCATGGATTCAGGCACAGTTACGGGCATCGCGGCGCAATCGCTCAAGTATATGCGCACGTTCACGTGCGGCTTCGACCTGTCGTCGGCCTCGGGCATCGAGTTGAACTTCGATGAACGCTCGGCAGCCGAGCGACTTTCCTACACGTTCAAGACAGAGCACTACGAGATGGTGCTCAAAGCTGGCGACATGGAGCGGGCGCTGCCGAAGGTTGCCTGGCACCTCGAAGAGCCCCGTGTGGGCCAGAGCTATCCGAACTATTACGTGGCGCAGCTGGCCTCAAAGTTCAACAAGGTCTGTCTCGCCGGCACCGGCGGCGACGAACTGTTCGGCGGCTATCCGTGGCGATACTATCGTGCTGTGGTGAACGATGATTTCGAACACTACATCGACAAGTACTATCAGTTCTGGCAGCGGCTCGTTCCCAACAGCACGCTGCGGCAGGTGTTCCAGCCGATTTGGAAAGACGTCAGCCACGTCTGGACGCGCGATATTTTTCGCGACATTTTTTCGACACACGCCGACCGGCTGACGCGCCCGGAGGACTACGTCAATCATTCGCTGTATCTCGAGGCGAAAACCTTCCTTCACGGACTGTTGGTGGTCGAGGACAAGCTGTCGATGGCGCATGCGCTGGAAACGCGCGTGCCGTTCCTCGACAATGACCTCGTCGATTTCGCGATGAAGCTGCCGACGCGGCTGAAGCTCGGCAATCTCGATGCTGTCGTAAAGCTCGACGAGAACGAGCCCGGGGTGAAAACCGCCCGCTATTTCCAGAAGGCGAACGACGGCAAGCTGCTGCTGCGCAAAGCCATGGCGCGGCATATTCCGCGCGAAGTCGTCGAGCGCGAAAAGCAGGGGTTCTCGGCCCCCGATGCCAGCTGGTTTAAGGGCGAGAGCATCGACTACGTGCGCCGCGTGCTGCACGCCAACGATGCCAAGATCTGGAACTATCTGGATCAGGACATGGTGCGTGGCTTGGTGGACGAACACCTCGAAGGCAAGCAGAACCGGCGGCTGCTCATCTGGTCGCTGTTGAATGTCGAAGAGTTCTGTAAACAGTACGTCTGAGCGTCGCGGCCGGCAACCTCGTTTGTTGCTGTTTTGATGCTGCCGCACAGCCATCACGAGAAAGGGAGCTGTTTTCCTCGTGCAAATCCAGAATTGTGCACTTGACGTTCATGCCGTGAACGGCCTACCGATAGCCCGGTTGTAGCAGCTTTCGGTCGGAAAATGGCAGCGTCGATGGACAAGATGCGATCTGGCGAGGCGCGGATTACCGCTGTCCTCCTCTCAGTCATCGCCAGGGACAGCAATGCCAGTCAGCGGCGCATAGCAAGTGAGCTCGGCATCGCGCTGGGGCTCGTCAACGTCTATGTGAAGCGCTGCACCAAAAAGGGTCTGATCAAGGTCCGTACCGCACCCGCGAGCCGGTACGCATATTATCTGACGCCGAAGGGTTTGGCAGAGCGATCGAAGCTTACCGCCGAATACCTGTCGTATTCGCTGTCATTTTTTCGCCAGGCGCGCGTCAGCTGTGGCAGCGTCCTTGAGACCGCTACCAACGGTCTGAAGTGGCGGAACATTGCGCTCTTGGGCTCGGGCGACTTGACGGAAATCGCGATCCTGTGCGCTCTGGACTATGATCTCCGCGTGGTGGCGATCGTCGATGCGGAAACGCCGAAGTTGCAATTCATCGGTACGCGGGTGATCAAGTGCCTCAAAGACCTTCCTAGTTCTGTGGATGGCGTGATTGTCACCAGTCTGACGGAATCGCAAATCACCCATGATTCGGCGGTTGCGGAGCTTGGTGCTGCGCGCGTTCTGGCTCCTGAAATCTTGGGTATTTCTACGCGGCGTCACGCTGCGGGAGGTGCGCGGTGAGCAGCGGACTGGATCAGCAACGTTGGTATGCCGTTTTCACGCAACCTCATGCCGAGCGCATTGCGGAGCGGCATCTGTCTATGCAAGGCTTTCAAGTCTTTCTGCCGCAGTATCTGAAACGGCGCAAGCACGCGCGGCGCGTTGACGTTGTGCCCGCGCCGCTTTTCCCGCGCTATCTGTTTGTCTCGATGGATGCCGCTGTTCAGCGCTGGCGCAGCATTGATGGAACGCGTGGCGTGCAGCAGCTGGTCAGTCAAGGTGAGCGGCCCTTGCCGATCGATGCGGCGATTGTCGAAGAACTTATGGCGCGGCGAGATCTGGCAGGATTTATCCCACTCGCTCGAAACAGTGATCTTAGGCCCGGCGATCGCGTGCAGATCGCGGGCGGCGGCGTTTTTGACGCGGCGATCGGCCTGTTCGAGGGCTTTGCCGATCGGGATCGCGTCGTCGTTCTGCTGGAGTTGCTGGGGCGCAAGTCCCGCGTTGTACTCGAGCGCGCGCGTGTTGAGGCATTGGCCTGACCGCGCAGACGTTTGTTGTCGTTGAAATTTGGGTGGCCGTCAGCCACCCAAAGTGCGGCAGCATGGGTGTGTTGCGTCGGCTGACAAGGAAAATTACTTTGCAACTCGCGCTAAATCGGGATGGCTTACGAGCGCATTTGGCGAAAGTCGTGCCGTCGCTATCTTCTGCATTGTCGCCTCAGAGAAATCTTGAAGCTGTTCTGGCTTTTGTCCGCCGCGTGGCGCGGCAGCGCGAGCTTGTCGTTGAGATGACGCGTCGCGAGATCACGGCCGCGCACGCCGGGCACGGGCTCGGCGGACTGTGGGTGTACGTTCATCCGCTGATCATTGTGACGACGTACTTGCTGATCTTCGGTTTTGTGCTGGGCAGTCGGCTAAATACTGGCGGCTCGCTCCCCGGAGATTATCCGAGCTACGTCCTGATCGGGCTTGTTCCGTGGCTGATGATGCAGGCCTCGTTGACGCGCACCACAAGCGCGCTGGTCGGCAACGCAAATCTCGTCAAGCAGGTCGTGTTCCCGATCGAAGTGCTTCCGGTCGCCAGTTTTGCGGCGGCGACGATCCCGTACATTCCGGCGTTCGGCATGGTGCTGGTCTACAAGTTGGTCGTGGCGGGCGGCTGGCCCTGGACGATCGTCTTGCTGCCACTTGCTCTTGCAATGCACGTCATGCTCGCTTTGGGACTTGCGTTCATCCTTTCGGGACTGACAGCGTTCCTGCGCGATCTCAGAGAGCTCGTTGCGGTGTTCTGCGTCATCGCCATGTATTTCACCCCTGCGATCTATCTGCCGGATTGGGTGCCGGGTCCCTTGCGACCGCTGCTTTACCTCAATCCGTTCAGCTATCTCACGTGGGTCTTTCAGGACGTGCTGTTCTTTGGCGAGATCGCCCACCCGGTCGCCTGGGTCGTCACCGCGTTCCTCGCGTTCACGGTGCTCGGCGCCGGCTATCGCCTGTTTGAGAAGCTCAAACCCTATTATGGCAATGTCCTCTGAAATCGCTGAGTTACCCGTGCGTGAGCAGCTCGCGGAGCGCCAGGATTGGGCCATCCGCGTGTCTGGAATCGGCAAGGCTTACCGGCGCTATTCGCACCCTGCAGACTTCCTGAAAGAGATCGCGACTGGATCCCCGCGCCATGTCGAGCACTGGGCGCTGCGCGATATCACGTTCGACATTCCGCGCGGACGCATTGTTGGAATCATCGGGCCCAACGGCGCCGGTAAGAGCACGCT
>JANNSR010000159.1:0-4303 GCA_031402935.1 Hyphomicrobium sp.
TCGACGCGGCGGTTGAGCCGGTTGGCGGCGCGCGACTTTTCTGGCGCCAAAGGCCGTTCAGAGCCAAACCCCTGCGTCAGCAGCCGTTCCGGCGCGATACCGCGCGAGACAAGCGCATCCTTGACGGCGTCGGCGCGGGACCGTGACATAGCCTGATTGAATTCGGTGGTGCCCGTGCGATCGGCATGGCCATCGATGGTCAAGGCGTAACCTTCACAGCCATTGATCGACGCCGCGAGTGTGTCGAGGAATGCGGCACTTTCCGGCTCGACCTCATCGGACCGGAAGGCGAAGCGTATCGTCTCGCTGCGGAACAAATCGGAGAAATTCGTCTCGCAGATCTGTGCTTCAGATGGCAGCGATGGGCTTGGCGCAACTGGCGCGGGCAGCGTTGTGTCAGCCGCGGGCGCTGGCGCTACCGGGGTTTCAGCAGTGGGCGTGCGCCGCGCTTCCTCATCGGCGACGGCCTTGCGTGCCGCCTCCACCGCCTTGCGTTCGGCCGCGGCTTCGGCGGCGAGACGCTTTTCGTCGTCCTCCGCTGCGTTCGCGGCCGCGATGCGTGCTTGTATTTCGGCCTGAGCCTCAGCCGCTTTCACTCTGGCAACGGCCTCAGCGGCGCGACGCGCCAGGTCGTCCGCATCTCGCTTGGCACGATCCTCAGCAGCGGCGCGGGCCTTTTCTTCTGCCTTGCGCCGCGCCGCACCGGTCAACCCCGAAAATGCGGCCGCATCGGCCTTCACCCGGGCATCTTCGGCGGCAACAGCGGCCTTCGCTTTCTCGGACGCCGCCATTTCCGCCGACCCAAGCAGGTCCGGTGCCGAAATGTCGTTCTGCAGATAGGCGACAACGCCAGGCAGACCCACCATTGGCGCCAGAACGGACTTGGCTTTGTCGAAAGCGGCGGTCCGCGTAAACACGTCGGGTGCAGCTCCGGCAACATGGCCGATGTGATTGTCAATCCTGAGCGTTGCCCACGGCATGCCAGCGGTTGCGAGCCAGCGCGCCGCATCGGCTTCCGTGTGTGCGGCAATCCCAGGCGCCCATCGCGGTGACTTCTGATATTGCGCGAACCAGCCCAAAAGTGCGAGCGGCACTAGTCCGAGCAGCAATCCAAGCACGGCGCACGAGCGGCAGCGCCGGTATGACGTGACTTCGTCAAAGCTACCGTCACTAGCACGGGCCAAGTCCGCTGCGAGGCGGCCTGCGTAGCGACCGGCAATCATCCAGTAGACCGTGCCGGCCGCGATACCCATGGAAATGAACCACACGAACGCGGGCGTTGACAGAAAAGCCGCACGCTTGGGCGACCCATAACCGGTCAACACTATAAAGCCCAAGGCCGCAATGACGGCGCCAACGAACAAAAAATACGCCAGTCCGCGTACGCGGCGGGCTTCCGACAGCGCAATTGCGGCCAAGGCCCCAGGCATGGCGTAGGCTGCAACCGGCAGCAGCGTGCGTATGAAATGCCAAAGGCCGGAGTCGCCGGCGCGCGCATCGGCGAATGGCAGTGCCGTCGCAAGCGCAACGATTGTGGCAACGACGATGGCCGCCAACAGCCCCGACACTATGGGCCACAAATTCCGCCCCATCCTGCACTCCCAACGCCACTTCCCCAGTGCAAAGCTACACAGTTAATTTAACCCCAGACAGGGCATCCTGCAAAAATGGTCAATTTCGCAATGTAGGAACGACAATAAGCCATGTTTGCTGGCGCGGGGGCTGACCTCGAACTCGGATCAACCGCTCGAAATGCGCTCGATATCGGCGCCGCAGCGCGTCAATTTCTGCTCCAGCTGCTCGAAGCCGCGGTCGAGGTGATAGACGCGATTAATCGTCGTCGTGCCCTCGGCCATGAGCCCTGCAATGACGAGCGAAACGGAAGCCCTGAGATCGGTCGCCATGACGGGCGCCCCTTTCAACGTTTTGACGCCTTTGACAGTTGCCGTATCGCCGTGCAGGTGGATGTCGGCGCCGAGGCGCGCGAGTTCCTGCACGTGCATAAAGCGGTTCTCGAAGATCGTTTCGCGAATAACACTTGTACCGGTCGCGCGCGTAAGTAGCGCCATCAACTGCGCTTGCAGGTCCGTCGGAAAACCAGGAAAGGGCTGCGTTTCGACCGAGATCGGATCGATGGCGCTGCCGTTGCGCGAGACCCGGATGCCGTTCGCAACTTCCTCAACGCGGGTGCCGGTCTCGGCGAGCACGTCGAGCGCATTCTTTAAATGCATCAGTTTGGCGCCCTCGAGCGTGACGCTGCCGCCTGTTGCCGCAACGGCGAATGCGAAAGTGCCGGTCTCGATGCGGTCGGGAACGACAGTGTGGACCGCACCTTCAAGCCGGTCGCGGCCTTGGATCCGCAACGTCGACGAGCCGATGCCATCGATTTTCACGCCCATCTTGACGAGGCAATCGGCAACATCGCCGATCTCAGGCTCGCGGGCTGCGTTCTCTATGACCGTTTCGCCCTTGGCGAGGGCTGCTGCCAGCAGCACCTGATGCGTGGCACCGACTGAAACCTTTGGAAACGCAATGTGGGCGCCCTTCAGGCCTTTTGGCGCGCGGGCGACGACGTAACCAGCGTCGATATCGATTTCGGCGCCAAGTGCTTTCAATCCGGTCAGATGCATATCGACAGGCCGCGTGCCGATGGCGCAGCCGCCCGGCAGCGATACGCGCGCTTGCCGCATGCGCGCCACCAATGGACCAAGCACCCAGAAACTCGCCCGCATCCGCGACACCATTTCGTAGGGTGCGGTCGTATCGACAATGTCACGAGCCGTCAGATGAAACGTTTCGCCGAGGTGCATGGCCGGGCCCGGCCGCTTGCCGTCAACCGCCAAATCGACACCGTGGTTGCGAAGGATGCGCACGAGAAGATTGACGTCGGCGAGGTTGGGAACATTTTTGAGCGTCAGCCGGTCTTCGGTCAGCAGGCTCGCGATCAGCAGCGGCAAAGCAGCGTTCTTGGCGCCCGAGATCGGGATCGTGCCATTGAGCGGGCGGCCGCCGGTGATTTTGATGCGATCCATGCGTCTCTCTCGTCCCGTTCCGTGGTGGTCATGCGGCGGCTTCGATTCGCCCTGTCTGTCAGGGGTTGATTAGGCGCTCTCGAACCCCGGCGGCAAGAGGGGGAACCTTCTACCGCTCGTTGTCAGGATTTTCGGGCGGTTCGGCGCCGGATGCGCCGTCTTTGCCCCGCGCGGCGGCTTTGCGCCGCTTGAGGTTGGTCCGCAATTGGGCCGCAAGGCGCTCTGCCCGACGGTCCCCCGCTCGGACTTTGCTGAGGTCTTTTTCTATCGATTTCCCGGCCATTGCGCTGCTAGTGAGCCGCGGCTTGCCCGCCGTCAAGCCTTGTGGCAGTGTCCGCCCGCTTCGCCTCGAATTAACGATGTATCGCTATACCAATTCAGGGCGCCGGTATGGTCCCCGGTTCAAGCGCTTCTGGCTGCCGTAGCTCAGTGGTAGAGCACTCCCTTGGTAAGGGAGAGGTCGAGAGTTCAATCCCCTCCGGCAGCACCATATTGGTCAAAAAGTTGGCACATCCCGGCGCAGGTGTTGTGGTATAACCGCCGCACATTGGTGCGCTGCTGGTTTTAGCGAACAGAACCCCTTGAGCGAGACCGGCACGCTACCCAACTCAATTCTCAAATGCCGCCCACAAATGCAACCGATTGTGACGTTGCAGCAAGACCGCGGGGCTACCGGTGACCGGTGTTGATACCGGCGCCAATACAAACATCAGGAACCCGCAATGATCCGTCGCAGTACCGCCGCAGGAATAGCAATGGCAGTTCTGGCAACGGCAGCCGTCGCGCAGTCCGCGCCGCCCCCGCTGCCCGTGACCGTCTCGGCGCCTCTCGCTAAGCGCATTACGCTTTGGGACGAATACTCGGGCCGTTTCGAAGCCGTCGAGCGCGTCGAAGTTCGCCCGCGCGTTTCAGGCTTCGTCGAGCAGGTGCATTTCAAGGATGGATCGCTGGTCGCGGCTGGCGACCTGCTGTTCACGCTCGACAAGCGGCCGTTCGCGATCGCCGTCGAAAGCGCAAAGGCTGACATCGCGCGCACCGAAGCCCAGGTCCTGCTGACCGGCGCCGACGTCGAGCGCGCCGAGCCGCTGGCGAAATCCAAAGTCATGAGCGAACAGGTGTATGAACAGCGCAAGGCATCGCTGAGCGTTGCACAAGCGCAGTTGCTGTCCGCCAAGGCGGCAATGAAATCGGCTGAATTAAACCTTGAGTGGGCCGAGGTCCGGGCGCCCATTGCCGGACGCATCTCTGACAAGAAAGTCGATCCCGGAAAC
>JANNSR010000160.1:0-21113 GCA_031402935.1 Hyphomicrobium sp.
GTCGCCGTCGAGAAGCCTTGGATCGCGTCGCGCGCATTCGCCATGATCCGCGTCGCCGCCGCCTGCGGGTTCAACTCGCGCTTGCAGTTCGATTGCAGAAGCTGGGTCAGAATAACGCCCGTCGCCAGCACCATGCCCGACAGCTCGGCGTTCTCGCGCTTGAGGTCGGCGATTTGCCCGTTCGTGTCTTTCATATCCGCCATGGGGGAAGTCTCCAGCAAATTGGTTTCCCGGTTGCTAGAACCCTGTCGGCCAGCGCGCAAGGGACATCGAGCCGCGCCCGCAATGAAAAACGCGGACCGGTTTCGCGGCCCGCGTCATTGGCAATCGTAAATCGCCGGCCTCAATACCCGTAGGGATCATAGCGATAGCGCGGGCCGATATAGACCGAGACGCCGCCGCCGCCGTACCCATCCGCATATCCGCCGTCGTAACCGCCGTCGCGATAGCGATAGCGCGGCTCGTAATCGTCGGAACCGCCGCCGTACTTGCGCAGCTGATCGCGATCCTGACGGTTCAGACGTTGCCCGGCGCGGTCCTTGGCGCGGGCATTTTCGACGCTGCTGATCGAATCGGCGCTGGCGCCGGTGGGCGCAAGGCTCATCAAAATTGCAGCGGCGGCAGTGGCGACCCAAGTCAGTCTCATTGTCGAACTCCTCAGTCTTTGCATGCGGTTGGCGTGCGCTTTTCTGCCAATCGGCTTAGGGGCGGGCTTGGTGGCTGGCACGCGGCTTGTTTCTTAAACGCGCAAGCGCCGCAGCCGTTCCGTTTGCGAGGGCGCTGAGCACAACAAACTCGCACCACAGTGCTCTCTAAAATTCTTCGCGACGCCATCCTAGCGTTCCAGCTAGGAACCGGCGCGGCGGCGGCGCGTTGTCGACGGAGTGGGCAAAATAAAATTCGCTTTTTTAACCCAGATTATGTGAGGCACATCATGAAACTCTCAATCCTTGCCGTTTGCGTCGCGGCACTCGCACTCGGCGCCTGCCGCCGCGAAGAACCGTATTACGAGCCGGTGAAGCTCGGCGCTGAAGGCGGCTCGCCGGCCAGCGACGCCGCTCGATACTAAAGCGGCGCCGGCAGTCCAAACGCAAAAACGCCGGCGCGTGTTAACGAACCGGCGTACCAAACTTATGTCTTGAGACAAGCGTCTTGCGGAGCCTCGCCCCATTCTATGAAAATACCACGATTGAGCGTTGCGCTCCACCGCAATCGACGTTAACGCGCGCAAAAAAGTTATCCCCGCTGCCGCAAACGCGCGATTGGGCAGACGTCCAAACACCTCTCAGTCAATTATAAATATACGTAACGAGAAAAACTCGGTCGGCCTCGTTGGAATTCGGCGGCGGAAACGGATAGCTCGTCTGCTTAGCCGCGAACACCACATTCTGATTGAGCCCTGGCACTTGCGACGGGCGCACCACCTGCACATCGACGACGTTGCCGTTGTCGTTCAAAATAATCCGCACCGTCACCCGGCCCAGCGTATCGCGCAGTTGCGGCATACTGCTTTGCAGGGCTTGAATAACGCGGCGCGCGAATTCGTCGTTGGCGCCCGAGCGCGTGATGCCGGGCGGGCGCTCGAACCCGGCCGAGCGGCCGCCGCCGCCCGAGGGCGCAGCAAACGACGGCTTCGGCGGCGACAGATCGAGTTTCGCATCGCGCTGCGGTTGCGGCGGTTTGGGTTTGGCTTTTGCTGGCGGCGTTGGTTGCGGCTTTGGCTCGGCCTTTTCCTGCGCCAGTTTCTCGCCCGGTTTCTCGCCCGCTTTCTGGGCCTCGGCTTCCGCCCCTTGACCCGCGACGATTTCCGGCAAGGCTTCCGTTATTGTTGGTTGCAGTTTGATGTCGGGCTCTGGCTTCGTCATCGTCTCAACCGGAGACGGTTCCACCGGCGGCTGCTCCGGCACTTGCTCCGGCGGTGCGGCGGGCGGCGGCGTTACGGGCTCAGCGTCTTTGGCGGCGCTGACCGGTCCCGGCGGCGGAGAGGCCGGCTCGGGCACCGCCGTCATGGCGCGCAATTCGGCATCCGTCACAATCGCGACGCTGATCGCTTCTGGCACACCGGACACATCGCCGGCCGGCCGCGGTAGCGCTGAACTGATGCGAACGAACAGGGCTGCATGCAACAGCGCCGCCGCCGTCAGCGCCAGCCAGAACACGCGATCGGGTGCAACGGCCGTACTGCCCCAGCGCTCCCCGGCGGCGAGCGCGATGCCCGATGGATGCTCAGCACTCTCCGTCAACCCGCCGGCCCCCCGTCAGGATTCAATCGCGATAAACGCGGTGCCGGTGCTTATGCCGCCGCGGGCGATAATCGTCGTAGTAGATCACGTAGCGGTCGCGCACGCGGTGGCGCCAATCGCCCGTACCGCTCAAAGCACCATAGCGTTCGAGCAGAAACGCATCGTGCTCGCTGACCGGGCCGCCAGCGCGCGCATTCGCGCGTGCGCCTTCGACCTCATAAATCGATTCCGCGCTTGCAGTACCCGTCATGGCACCACCTAGCAACGCGCATACCGCGAACGCCATCCTCATCGTCATCGTCATCGTGTCCGCCTTTCCAGCTTTGACTGTGCTGCGGCGCAAAGTCTTGGAGTTCATCATATAGGCAACCCGCCCAAATGCCAAAAGACTGGCCGCATGATCTGGCCGCATGACTGAGATACGGGCAGCAAGCGCCGCGCGTTGCGCGCCGACGTTGAGAAAAGCTCGGCGCTGCGTGCCGTTATGCTCCGCCGCCAACAAAAGACTCGGCTGAAAATTGCAGCGCTTGGCTGCCATAACCAATTCGCGGCGGAAAAAAGACTTTGTACGTTGCAATCCCAAATCTGTTCCGCTAATGTTCCTCCCTGTCTGGGGATCAAGCATGGACGTTGAACGCGAAATCAAAGACCTGAAACGCCGCGTCGGCGATCTCGAAGGCGCGGTCAACGTGCTGGCCGGCCAACTTGGCCAGATCCATCCCGATCTCGTCGAGCTGAAAGATCTGTCGACGGCCCGGTTCGACGTACTCGACGGCGCTATGGGCCGTTTCATCAATCGCCTCGACACGGTCAACGCCCAGGTCTGGAGCCTGCGCGACGATCTCCCCGACCTTTTGAGCGCAGCTGTCAGCCAGGTCCTGCCGCGCAGCGGCAGTAACTAGAACGTCGCACGTGCACGCATCGCACGACTTGATCAGACAGGCCCAGCCGCCACTTTGCCCAGATTTGCCAGCCCCTTGTCGAAACTATCGGCGACCATCTGATCGGCGTTGAACAGGATGCACATGGCGCGGGCGAAAAACGGCCGCTCGCCGGTCATGGACCACGTCACGTTGGTGCCGCTGCCCTCGGGCTTCAGCGAAATTTCAGCCGTGCTGGTTGACGCGAAAGGCTTCAAGAAGTCGAGGTTGTATTTGACGTGCGATCCGGGCTTGCTGTCGGTGATCGTCAGCTTGCCGCTGCCGACCTCGCTGTTACCGTCCCACGAGAACGACGCACCGTTGCCGGCCGCCGGGCCTTCATAGGTCATCTTGGCATTGGGATCGAGCTTGGCCCACGGCGACCATCCTTCCCACTTCTTCAATTCGTTGATGTGCGCAAAAATCGCGTCGGGCGGCGCGGCCAGCGTTGCCGAGCGGGTGACAGTGCCGACCGCCGGCTGCAGCGCCACATAGGTGCCAAAGGCGGCAAGACCAGCAATGATCAGGAACAAAATCGATTTGAACATCAGAAGGTCCTCTCAACAAAATTCACGGCCTGAACAGCGTTTGCAATTAGCCCCGTGTTCAGGCGGATTTATGGTCTGCGGCCCCTGGGACAAGGCCTTGCGCCGTGCTAATTTAAGCCCGTCCGGCGTCTGGGGGGTCCGGCGTCTGAGGCTTCAGGGTCTGAGGGATCAAGGGTTGCGTCATGCGGGTTTGGGTCGCCGCTTTGGCTGTTTGCATCGCGCTCGCCGCATGCTCGACGCCCGAACAGCAAATCGCGGCGGCGTCCGAGATCAAAACCCGTGACGATCAGTTTCTGCCCTACCGCCGATATACGACCGGCTTCGTCCGGTCGCTCGGGCCGATGTTTTCGACCGAGGGCGACAATCAGCAGCATCTCGGCGTACAAATTGACAAAAAAACAGGCGTGCGCACGGCCTACTTGCAGGTCACGCTCGCGTACCGCGAAAATTACAAGCGTAAATACATGGAAGCGCGCAACGCCCGCGCCGAAAAGCTCAAGGTTGAAAGACTGCTGACGGAATCGTTGAGTTGCAGCAAGTAAACGGCAGACTGCCTGCGCTTCGAGACGCTGAACGTCTTTCTCGATGAAACGGCACTGCGCAGCACCGGCGGCGAGGGCTATCCGGTCAAGCTGTTCGGCATCACCGACCAGGGCATCAGAATAGACGTTCCGCAATCGCTGATTGCCTCCTTGTTTGCCAAGGTCGATGCCGGCGAAAAACAAATCGCTGCCACTGCATCCACGCAATGATCACGGCCGTCTCACTGAAAAACTCTTGTCCTTTATAAGCCCGTCAGAGCTTCATTCCGGGGCCGTCGCCGCACAAGCGGCGCTTTCGCCGCCGAATCTGATAGAAGGGAGAATAAATCGGTTTTCGAACTCAGGAGCGCTGCCATGTCGGACCGGACTCAGTTTGCGATTGGACGCAACACGCTGTCGGTGCCGCGCTTCACCAAACGCGCGCTCGAAGTGGCGCTCGCAACCGCGCTCACGGCGCTGGTCGCGTTCGTCATTCTGCTGCTCAACACGGTGCTGACCGCGCGCGGCGGTTGGAGCTTCGGCGTCGATGTCTGGCTGTCGTTCATCCGCCGGCCCGACATTCTGGGCACCATCATCCTCACAGCCCTCGTGACCGTGATGTTCCTGCACTGGCAGCGCGATGGCGGACCCAACAAGCGCTAAACCCAGCGCGGATTTGAGGCCTGTTCATTCTGGCAAACCGAACCCTGGCGCGCTAGTCTCGCGCCATGGCAAACCTGCTCCTGACTGCCGGCATCATTCTGATTACGCTCGGCGCCATTGCGCATTTTGCGGACAAGCGCGCGAACGCGGATGACGACGGCAAGACGCCCGCGTTCGCGCTGCTGCCCGGCGACATCAAATACGAAAGCCAGAACGGCAACTTCAAATTCAATTTCCCCATCACGACCTCGATCGTGCTGTCGGTCGTGCTGTCGCTGTTACTCTGGCTGTTCTCGTGACGGCCATCAGGCCGCGCCCTTGAGCGCTTTGTTGCACAGGCTGTAATAACCGCCGCCCTTCATGATCCATTTCAGGCCGCCGTTGCCGTTGCTGGTCTTGTTGGACTGATACTGATCGCGGCAGGTGTGCATTCGCGCCCGTCCGGCGGTTTCGCTAGCGTATTTCGCCGCGACGGATTTCGGGAAAACAGCCCCCGTTGCCGTGAGCGACGGCGCCTTGATGACCGGTACGGCCGGAGAGGCCTTGGCGTCACCCGCGGCAGCGGCTGCATCACCTGCGCACTGGCTCTTGCGGAATGCGTTCCAGGTGGTCGTGCCCAGCGTGCCGCCGGTCTTTGCGGCGTTATATTTCGCCGAGCACTCCTTGGCAGTCAGCGCGAAACCCGGCGCGGCGGTAACAAGGGAAGCAATGGCGATGGCGCTTGCGACGGCAGCGAAAGATCGGGCAATGCGGATCATGGTGCGGACCTCCTCCGGTTTCGAAGGATCGCAATTCGAGCGTGCCGCTTGCCTCGGGAACGCTGAAACAGGACCCTCACGGATGAAAACCTAGCGCGACTTGGGCTGCGGAAAAAGTCTAAAATGCTTGCGCACTGCAGCGCGGACGATCACCTTGGGGGCGGTGAGCCGCCGCGCAAGGCCAGTGAGCCGGAGCCGCGGCGCCAGCGTAACAACTGCACGATCAAGTGCTTACGAGGGATCCATGCCAAACTTTGCCCGACGCCGCTTGCTGCCTGTCGCCGTCGCAATTGCCGCCGCCGGGTTTTGTGCCACCGCCGTTCGGGCAGCAGATGCTGCGGCGCCAGACACTGCCACGCCAGACACTGCCACCCCCGCTGGCGCTCCCGCAGCCGCAACTGACGCCCGGGCCGCAGGCGCCCGCTATGGCCAGGCCCTCGGCGCGGTCGAAATCTGCGTCGGCTCGAAGGTCACCGACAAAGCCAAAGGGCTTGGCGCTGCCTTCAAGGACGGCGATCTCGAGACCTACACCCAGCAGGCCGCCAAGGTCTACGACACGTGGCTCAAGGTGAAGGACTGCCGCAAGGACGACCCCAACCAATGCAAGATCATCATGGACAAGAGCTGCGAGGCCGCCGAAACCGAAATCGGACCGGACGGCACGGTGATGCCGGGTCTCGTCGAATTCCTGAAACGCTAATCCATGCGCGGCCGGCTTGCCGGGCGCCGCATCAGCCGCCGCCGCTCTGCCAGGACTTAATGGCCTCGACGGGATGGATCAGCATCAACACGTTCAACGTCAGGTTATCGCGGATCGCATAGGCGAGACCGGCTTCGGTCAAAACCGTGAGTGCGACGATAACCGGAACCGGCAATGTCATTGCTAGCCAGAATCCGAGCGCCATGGCGCCGATGTCGGCGAGGGAATTGATGACGCTATCGCCGTAGTAGTCGAGCGAGATCGTCGCGGCGCGGTAGCGTTCGATGATCATCGGTGTGTTCTCGACGATTTCCCACGCGCTTTCGATCAGCACTGCCGCTGCAAAGCGCTGCGACACGCTCCACTCCGGTTTCAGCCACCACAGCACCGCATAGAATATGAAGCCGTGCAGGATGTGTGTGAACGTGTACCAGTCGGTCAGATGCTGTGAATTTTCAGCGCTGTTGACAACGCCGTGCCACAGCTTGACGCCGCCACAGTTGCAGATCGGCACGCGGCCCATTGCGAGCAGCGTCACGGCCGTCAGCACGACTAGCGCCAGCGCAATTGTGTAGGGCGAAAGGCGTGTGGGATACGTCACGTCGCGGGCCGGGCGGCATTGCGGCGTGCCCGGCGGCGGCGGCGCCAAACGGCAACGGCCTCAACGATCAGCCACAGCACGAGCAGGCTCATGAACAGCGGGATCGTCAATTGCACGAAGCCGCCGATCGTGAGTAACCCCGACAGCAACCCGCCCGCATCGGCACCAAAGATCAGGCACGGCTCCGCCCCGGCGTCTCCGGTTTCGCAGCCAAGCAAGCCTGCCAGTAACGCCGTTAGAAATGTCGCGAGGAACGGCAACAGGGCGAGCCCTGCGAGCACGGCCAGTATCCGGCGGCTGAGTTGCATGAACGAATCCTCCCCGACCCCAGCCTAGCCGACGGCAGAGCGGCTGTCAGGGCCGCCCGTGCCAGCAAACCGCAAGCCCGGCCGGTGCGTATCAATTGCGATGTCCGTCAAAGCTCCCATGTCTGCCGTACTTGCGGCCTTAGCCACAGCCGTGGCTTGGCCGGGTCCGTCCGCGGCTGGCAGCATCACCGGGGTGGTTGAGGCCCAGGCGGTCGAAGCCGTGGTTCTGATCAAAGACGGCGCCATCGCGGCCTGCGGGGTCAAGGCGGCAGCGAACCTCAGCGGCGGCGCCGCGACGGCCTCGCTGACCCTTTTCCGGGACGCAAGAACCGCATCTGGCACGCGCTTTGTGCTGCGCGGGTTGTGGACCAGCGCTGGCGCTCATCCCGCGCCGCTGTCGTCTTTGACATTAAGAACCATCGCCGCCGATACCGGCACGACGTTCTCAACCGTGTCCACAGTGCCCGACGGTGCCTTCGAGACAACCGCCGACTTGCCCCTGCTCGACGGCGCCAACCTGTTTCGCGAACTGATGCTGTCTGGCGCGATCATTTCGATGCGGGACGCAGACGGCGCCAAGCTTGATCTTGAAATCATCGGCCCCGTCAGTGCGTCGGTGCGCGCCGCCTACCTCAACTGCGCCGGAGACCTTGTCGGACCGGCGCTCTAGATTCAGTCTCCACGCAACAGCCAATTGAGTTTGCCGCGCCATCACTCTATGGCGGAGAGGATCGGAGCGCGGCCATGGCAGATTTCTCGAACCTGACGATTGGAATGAGCGGCACCGCCGCAATGCCCGTGACGGCGGACCGCCTCGCGACTGAGGTCGGCAGCGGCATCGCGCCGGTGTTCGCAAGCCCCATGCTGGTTGCCGCGATGGAGGCTGCTTGCGTTGCCTGCGTCGAACGCTACCTGCCCGCCGGCTTCCAAAGCCTCGGCACACATCTTGACGTCCATCACACCGCGCCGACACCGTTGGGCCTGACCGTCACCGCCACTGCGGTCCTGACAGCCATTGAGGGCCGCAAACTGACGTTCGCAGTTCAAGCGCATGATGGCGTCGAAGCTGCCGGAAAAGGCACGCACACGCGTATTATCGTCGATACACCGCGGTTTTTAGCCCGCCTCGCCGCCAAATCTCCGCCACGCGCGTAAGAAACGGTATGCAGGCTACTCAGTCGTGCGATGATGGCCGCAGGAGATTTTGATGACGTCTTTAGTTCGAATGGTCGCGTTTATGTTGGCGCTGATTGGCGTCAATGCCGCGCACGCGGCCGCCACCTGCACGTCCGCCGACATTGCGGCCGCCGTCGATCAATCGGGTGCCGAGCTGCGCGCCTTCACAGCCGAAGTGCAGCCGAAAATCCAGGACCGCTTGCGGCGCTATCGCGACGCCAAGAAAATGCCCGAAGCCGGGTTTGAATCGGCCGCCTTGGATGCGGTGCAAGACTCCAAGCTCGACGCCTTCGACGCCAAGAGCAGCGATCTGCTGTTGAAGGTCGATAGCCTCGGCCGCGTCGAGGACGGGACGGCCCTCGATTGCGCCCGCATCAGCGAAATCAAAGCCACGAGCGGCGTGCTGCTGTCCGTCATGCGCGAGAAGTCCGATTACATGATCGCCCGGCTCGACAGCCAGATCACGAGCGCTGGCGCCGCACAATCAAAGGCCGCTACGGCCGAGCCGCCAAAGCCGGCGGCAAAAGCCAAACCGGATACGAAAGCCACCGGGCCCGCGGCCGGCCCGCAATCGAACTGGGCTGCGAACACCAAGCCCAACGATGCCTACAAACCACCGCCGCCCGCGACTGGCGCGCCGCCCGCTGCGGCCGCTGCTGCCGCGACAGAGGACGGCTACTCAATCGATGAAGTCCGCGAGGCGACGCGCGGATTTTTCGGCACCATATCGACCAATCTCGCCAGCGTCATCGAGCACGCTTTCAAACAGTCGGGGCGGCCAACGGCCTACGTGCTTGGCAGCGAAGGCGGCGGCGCGTTCCTTGCCGGCCTGCGCTACGGCAAGGGCACGCTCTACATGCGCAATCAGGCCGCCACCCAGGACGTTTATTGGCACGGCCCCTCGCTCGGTACCGATTTCGGCGCCTCGGGCTCGCGCACGATGTTCTTGATTTACAAGCTGCAAGACCCAGCCGCACTGTACCGCAGTTTCACCGGCGTCGATGGCTCAGCCTACTTCGTCGGCGGCGTCGGCATCACGTTCCTAAAGGGCGGCGACGTGCTGATGGCGCCGATCCGCTCAGGCCTCGGCTTCCGCGTCGGCGCCAACATCGGTTATGTGCGCTTCACCAGCACAGCGACGTGGAACCCGTTTTGAGCATGTGCCTGTATCAGCAGAAGGCATTGGCACAACCCGTTCCCCTCCCCTCGACGGGAATGGCTCAGAGGTGCAGTGAAGCGCGGGGCGAAAATCCGCCTTGGGCCGGGGCAGACTGCAGCCGTTGACCCGATCAATCTTCTACATCTCGTGAATTCAGCTGATGGGTGAGACTACCATCCACCCTCAAACCGCAAACCGGCGTTGCCGTCGCCATTTTGCGTGACAGACGTATTGCCGCGTTTGCCGAACTGAAACAACGCGAAGGCGTTGTTGTTACCATTTTGACTGATAGATCCGGAATTGCCGCGTCCCCGCTGGAAAATAGCGGCGTTGTTGTTGTCGCCGTGTTGAGCGATGGCCGCGCCATTGTCACTGCCCTGTTGACTAACGCGCGCGCGGTTCTTTTTGCGCAAGCTTCGTGTCAGCGAATACAATTCGAGACCCGTGCGGATGAGCTCTGCATCCTGACCTTTCGGAGAAACTGTGAAACCAATCCGGCCACCGGCTTCAGCGGGCTGCGGCGCAAGCGGCATTGCGACAAAAGGCAAAAGTGCGGCAACGCACGCAGATCGATTGATCCGGATCATATGAAACTCTCCCAACACGAAACCTGAGGCACTGCGATCTTCGGCAGTTAACGATCCGGACTATGCCCGTGCCAGCCTGAACGCGATCCGAACACTTCATTCAATTTGCGTTCATCGATCAGGCTAGCAACTGACCCGTGCGCAAACGTTCGTCGATGCAGATCAGCGGAACACAAAAAAGGGCCCTGCTGGTGAGGGCCCAATCGCGGACAGTGCTCGAGGTTTACAAGTTGCCGCGCACTTTTTCGCGGCATTCGGCGGAGTTTCCATTCCATCTGACTTTGAGCTTGGCGGTGTACGATCCGCTATCACCGCTCAGCATGACAATTCCAAGCGACGTGTTGCGGCCTGGCTGCGTCCGGAACTCACCGCCTTGGTTGATGTTTGAGCTGCCGCCGCCACCGTGTTTGGTGACCACTAACTGATAGGTGCCGTCGATCGCCGTCTTGGCCAAGACCACACTTTCAAGGCTGACGTCACCTGCACGCTGCGTCATTTCAATGGCACAACGAACCGCATCTTGGTCGGCGTCAGTCGATCCGGCAGCTGCAATGGCGCTGCCGATGATGCCTAATCCGACAGCTAAGGCCAACACGCCAGGGACGAGGCGGATGCCGGACGAAACGTAAATGCTGGACATGTCTTAACTCCTTTTTTCCCGACGCAAGGGAAGGACTCTAATCCCTTCCCTCGCTAGGCGAACGCACTAACCTTAGTCCTGCACAATGACGGTCACGTTGCCGGCACCAACCTGCGTAGTCGTCGCGCGATTGTTGCGTCCGGCCTGGATGACGCCAACGGCATTGCCGCTGCCATCCTGGGTCGTGATCACCTGATGGCCAGAACCGAACTGGCCAATGCCGACGATGTTGCGGCTGCCGCGCTGGTAGGTATCCGCCGAATTGCGATCGCCATTCTGGCCGATAACGGCGCGGTTCGCGTAGCCATACTGATTGCTGATGACGGCGTTGCCGCGGCCATTCTGATAGACGGTCATGCGATGGCGTGTGCCGCGCTGTCCGCCGCCGACGCCGTTGCCGTAACCATATTGCTCGATCGAAACTCGCGAGCCGCCGGCATCAGCCTGGGTGACGCCGAGGCCAAGGCTGAGGGCCATTGCGGCCATCGTGAGGATATTGCGCATCATCGTACTCTACTCCTTAGTCTTACAGAGGGCTTCTCTGTGGCCACCACATAAGTGGATGATGGGACGTTAGAGAACGCGCATTGAACGGTCTGTGAACTGCTGGTTCAGCTGGAGTTCATCGCTTGGCTGGCCGGCTTCTGGACCAGGCTCAACAGGACGCCAGTGCTCGAAAACGTTCTTGGGCGGTTCGAAGACGGCATCGAAATGAGCCGGCGTTCAGCTGGGGTTAGCGTCGCCTGGCACTACTTCTTCGGGCCGCTAGCTGTCAAAATTGCGCCTCGACTTCATCTGCTCGCCACGAAACGTGGGGCGGCGTGACATCGCTCCCTCCGCCCGGCCAACGAAAAAAGCCCGGCGCGCGGGCCGGGCTTTTCGGTTTGACTGGAGACTAGCGTCAGCTCACCAGCCGCCGCCGTAGCCGTAGCCAGAGTTGTTGTAATAGTAGACCTTGCGCGGCGCCTTTTGCACGTAGACGTAACGCTGACCACCATACTTGCGATAAATGCGCGGCTGCTGCGGTCCGTTGGCGTAGTAGTATTGCTGCGGCATCGGCTTGCGATAACGCTTAGCCTTGGCGAAGCCCGGATTGTAAGCCGACGTCGTGTTGTAGCTCGAGCCGCCCCAATACCAGCTATCGTTCTGCTGCTGGAGTGCGGCGTAGCGCTTGGCCCGCTGTGTGCGGCTGGCGATCGCCGGGCCCTTGCCCCACTTCGGCGTGCCGTAGACGGAGACTTTCGTCGCCTTCAGGCCGTGCTTATGCACAAGGCCGTAGAATGTTTTGGCGTTGGACGGGCTCAACCGGATGCAGCCGTGGGACGCCGGGCGGCCAAGCGCGCCGGTGTGATAGGTGGCATGAACCGCAACGCCGCCATTGATGAAAACAGCGTGCGGCATCGGCGCGTTGTCGTATTTGCGCGAGTACCACATCTTCGCCGTCCACTGCGGACGGAACGTGCCGCGCGGTGTTGGGAACTCGCTCGTGCCCGACGAAATCGGCCACGTATATTTGGCGACGCCATGCTCGGAAACGGTGAGCAACTGGGCGCCGAGATCGATGCCGACCGTCATCGTCGGATCGGGAAGCGGCGCCGGCGTGGCCTTTGCCGGTTCAGCGGCCTTGGCGGCTTCCGCAGCCGATGTGGCGGCCGGTGCAGGCGCCGATTGCGACGGCGCGGGCGCAGCCGTTGCGTCCGTCGCGGCGGCCGCGGCTTGTTCGAGTTTCTGGTCGGCGGTCTTGATGGCTTCAGTTGCGGGTGATGCCGCAGCTTCAACGGTGGCCGTAGGTGCCGCCTCGGCGACCGCCTTCAAGGCATCGCTCTTTGCGGGCACGATGGTCAGGGAAAAAAGGCAGGCGACGGCCAACAATCGCGAACGAAACATGGGAAACTCCAATACGCGGAACAGAAGAGTTACCGACCATAATACGCCGAAAGATGCTGAACCGTTAATGAAGCCATAAAAAAACTGTCATGTGCGTCCTCTGGGTCACGCCGGGCGAGGCGCTGCTAAGATGTTGTCTCATATGAACGATCCAGAACAATCGAGCGATCGCCGCGCTCGCGCAATCGGTCAAATGCCGTGCATTCGATCAATGATTGATCGAAATCCGGGTTTTGCCGCGGCCCTGACGCGATACCAGATTGAACAGCTTCGCCGCATGGCAGGGCGCCAGCCGCACGCAGCCGTGCGACGCCGGGCGGCCGAGCCGTTTCGTGTCGTAAGTGCCGTGGATGGCATAGCCGCCGCGAAAGAAAATGGCATGTGGCATCGGCGCGTCATCGTACTCGTGCGAATACCATTTGGCTTCCAAGCGTTTGACGCTGTAGCTGCCGCCGGGCGTCTCAAAGCCGCGACGCCCCGTCGAGACTTTCCAAGCGTGGCGCAGGCTGCCGTTGACGTAGACTTCCATCGACTGCGATCCGACATCGATTTCAACGGCGACCCCAGCGAAAACCTGCTGCGGCACTAGTGAAACGAACATAGCCAACACCAACGCACTCCGCCTGCCGCGCATGGGACCCCACTACCTAGACAACTGAACAACCCGGCGGGCACGGCTCGCCTCGTTTCCGAGCTGCGATCCGTACCCGCCTCTATTCGTGAGACAAGTTTGGCTTGGCAGCAAGCGGCCGCGCGGCGGGAACAGCCGCAAACGTGCGTGTCAACGGAAGACTTTATTTTTTACTCGCGGCCTTGACAGCATCGTATGCCGAGAGCGCGCGGGCCCGCGCCGCCGCATGATCGACGATCGGATGCGGGTAGGTTTTGCCGAGCGTGACGCCGGCGGCGCTGAGCGTATCGGCCGGCGCCAGCCACGGCGCATGGATCAACGCCGGCGGCAGCGCTTTCAACTCCGGAACCCAGCGCTTAACATAAGCGCCGTCGGGATCGAATTTCTCGCCCTGCGTCACCGGATTGAATATCCGATAGTAAGGCGCCGCGTCGGCGCCCGAGCCCGCGACCCACTGCCAACTCGCGGCGTTGTTGGCGAGATCGGCATCGAGCAGCGTATCGAAGAACCAGGCCTCGCCGTCTTGCCACGGGATCAACAGGTGCTTGATCAGGAACGACGCGACGACCATGCGCACGCGGTTATGCATATAGCCCGTCACCCAAAGCTCGCGCATACCGGCGTCGACAATCGGATAGCCGGTCTGGCCTTTCTGCCAGGCTTTCAGATGTGCGGCGTCCGGCTTCCAGGGAAACGCCGCATAGTCCTTGCGGAACGGCGCTTCCGGCAAATCCGGCCAATAGTACAACAGCGTTGTCGCGAATTCCCGCCAGACGATTTCTTTCAGAAACGTCTCGAGCCCGCGATCGGCACCCGCTTGTTCGGCGGCGGCCGCTGTTGCGGCTGCCCAGCACGCGGCCGGCGTGATCTCGCCGAAATGCAAATGCGGCGACAGCCGCGACGTGCCGCGCTTGTCGGGGCGGTTGCGATCCTCGGTATAGGTTTTCAGCGCCGACTTGAGAAACGTCTTGAGCAGTTTGTGCGCACCCGCTTCACCGGGGTGCCACTCAGCCTGCATGCCGCCCGACCAATCGGGCTTGGTTGGTAGAAGTTTCCACGACGCCAACGTCTCGCTTCTCGGCAGTTTGGCCAGCGGTGGAATTGCCTTCGGCGCTGGCATCGCCTTCGGCGGCGCATATCCGGCTGAAAGCGCCCGCCAGAACGGCGTATAGACCTTGTAGACATCGCCGGTTTTGGTGCGCACGTCTTCCGGTTCGCGCAGCAGTGCGCCGCCGTAGCGCTTCAACTGAATTGCGGACGCATCGCACTGTGCTTTCAGGTTTTCTTCCAGCGCCACCGCCCACGGCTCGTAGCTGCGCGTGAAATAAATGGCGCTGGCGCCGGTCTCTTTGGCGATACGCTTTAATTCTTCATGTGCCGCCCCCCGGCGCTGGATCAGCTTGCCGCCGCGGCTTTCAATATCCAGCAACAGCGCCGCTAAACTGTGATGCAGCCACCAGCGCGATGCAGCCCCCATTTTCCAAGCGGCCGGCGATACGTCATCGAGAATGTAAAGCGGAATGACCGGCGCGCCCGTTGCGACCGCGGCTGCGAGCGCGCGATTGTCGCTAAGCCGCAAATCGTTCCTGAACCAGTGGATGACGGGGGCGGCGGGCATCGAGGTCCGGAAATATTACTGCGGCGGCAACCGCTTGACCGTGGTGGGGTAGGCCGAAGCCTTCCGGCGTCCGCGACTGCCGCCGCATTGTGGTGGAAAACGCGCATCGCACGCGGTTGGATCACCGTTAGGCTTTGCCCGGAGCCCGCGCCCCCGTCAATTGTTGAACAGCAGATCGAACAGCGTTTTCGGTTTCTGCTGCGATGCGCGGCGCTGCGGGCGCGGCTCGCGCGGTCCCGGCGCGCCGCCAAACTGCTGATCCCACGGCGCCCAGACGGTGCTCTTTTGACTTGACGACGTCGCGCGGCGGCCTTGTCCCGGCACGGGCGCCACGGCTGTCGCCGGCATCGCTGACGTCCGGAGCTGGAATTCATCCGTTACGCCGTCGATGCTGGCGACCTGGACGCGCTCGGGCTCCCATGTCCAGGCCGCAACCCGCGCGCCTTGGCGATGCGGCTGAATGGCCAGCACCTTGGCGTTGTCGATATCGACGATGGCCGCAAGCTCGGTCTCTTCCGGGCCGCTTTTAGCCGTCACCTGCCCACCGCTAAAGCGTAAAATTCCATAGCCCTTGTTGGGCGGCGCTTTAATTTCCCACTGCAGCAGTTTTGGCCGGCCGCTGCCGATCATTTCAAGCGGAATTCTCAACGCCGGAAAATCGGCACTGACCGCAAAGTACGTGTCGGCCCTGGCAACGACACGCCACGGCGGCATATCGAGGCCCGGCACATCGCGGTCGTCGCTGAGATCGGCGCCGGCGCCCAAGCGCTTCAAGGCGTCGGTCGCCAACCGCCAGCCGGGTTTGAGTGCGAGCGCCCGGTTCAGATCCTGCACGGCTGCATCGGATTGGCCGCGCGCCTCGGCTATTTCGGCCCGCGCCCACAACACTTCGGCCGATTTGCCATCGAGCTTCGCCGCCGTATCGATATCCTTCTGGCCGATATCAACCTGCGCGTTTTGTTTGTACACGAATGCGCGGTAGGCGAAGGCGACAGCCGAACGCGGATCGAGTTCGATGGCGCGGTTGAGGTCGGCGTAGGCCTCGTCATAGGCATCCGCAACTCCGTTAGCGAGTCCGCGCCCCTGATGCGCTGCAACCGACTTAGCATCGAGTTCGATGGCGCGCGAAAAATCCTTGATCGCCGACGCGGTATTGCTGGCAGCAAGATAAGCGTAACCGCGCACCACATAAATTTCGGCGTTACTGATGTCGAAGGCGATGGCTCGCGACAAGTCCTCAATGGCTTCATCGTTCTGGCCGACGTTCAACCGCGCTTCCGCCCGGTTGCGGTAGGCGGATGCAAAGCGCGCATCCGCATTGACGGCGCGGGAGAAGTCGCGGATCGCGGCGTGCGGCTTGCCCGTTGCGAGATGCGCCAATCCGCGGCCCGACAGCGGCGGCGCGCTCGACGGCATCAACTCGATAGCCTTGGTGAAATCGCGGATCGCCTCGTCGTATTGGGCGAGCCTGATACGGGCGTTGGCCCGGTTCGAATACGGCGCGGCATAGCCGGGCGCCAGAAGCACGGCGCGGTCGAAGTCCTTGACGGCTTCGACGGGCTGTCCAAGCGCCAGCAACAAATTGCCGCGATTGTTGTAGGCCGCCGGATATTCGGCGAACAGTTGCACGGCGCGATTGTAATCCTCGATCGCGAGCTTCGGCTGGCCGAGGCGGACGTAGGCGACGGCGCGGTCGTTTAAAATCGTGGCGCGGCGGTCGTTGGCGAGGCCGGTATCTTTCAGCGCTTCCGTATAGCCGGCGATGGCCTGGCCGGTGTTGCCGCGCACGAGTTGGGCGGCGGCTTCCTCAGACTTGGTGGCGGGCGGCGCGGCGGGTTCACCCGCGGCGGCGGCAGACGCGCCAGCGGCGGCAAAAACGGCGGCGATGATGGCGAAACGGCGCATGTCTCTCACTATAAGGTCGCGGCGCTCAGTGCCGGAAATTGGCCGGACACTGGCCAGACGCCGACCATACACCGGCGACTCGGACCCTAACGTCATTTAGCCTGCCATTGTGGCAGCTGCCGGGACAACTCTTAAAGCCTTTCAGCGGCTTCGCACCATATCGACGTATAGGTCAATGCGAATTAGGCATCTTCGCTCACGAGAGGATTGCGCCGCATGAACCTTTGGCTTCGCCTGCTGTGGCTGCTGTTCACCGCGCGCCGCCGCGGCCGCTTGGATTTGCCGGCAGACGCTTCCGTCATCACCTTCCGCGTCTGGCCGCACGACCTCGATCCTTCGATCCACATGAACAACGGCCGCTATCTGACGCTGATGGACCTCGGCCGCACCGACGTCATGCTGCGCTCGGGGCTATGGCGCGAAGTTTGGCGCAACCGCTGGACGCCGATTGCGAGCGCCATCACCATCCGCTTCCGGCGTGAACTGCGCCCGCTGCAAAAGTTCCGGCTTGAAACCCGGCTTGTATGCTGGGACGCGACGCTGGTCGTCATGGAGCAGACATTTCTGATCGATGGCGGCGCGCGCGACGGACAGATCGCGGCGCAGGCGTTATTCAAGGGCGGCATTTATGACCGCAAGGCGCGCGCATTTGTGCCGATAGCCAAACTCATGCAATCGATCAACGTCTCCGCCGTCAGCCCACCGCCAACCCCCGAGATCGACGCGTTCCTCAAAGCCGACGCTGAATTGAAGCAGGCAGGAAAAGGTTAGTTGGCCTGCCGTTCGTGCAGCGCGGCGAGAACCTTTGGCAGCACCTCCGGCAAATCTTCAGCAATCAGTCCCGGCCCAAACGCGTTGCCGCATTCGCCGTGCAGCCACACGCTCGCGCAGGCGGCGTCGAACGCGGGCATGCCTTGTGCCAGCAGTCCGGTGATGAAGCCCGCGAGCACATCGCCAGATCCTGCCGTCGCCAGCGTTGGCGGCGCGTTGGCATTGATAGCCGCAAGGCCATCGGGCGCGGCGATCACCGTGTCGGGCCCTTTGAGGATCAAGATCGCCCCCGACAATCGCGCCGCTTCGCGCGCCCGGTCGAGTTTCGAGCCCGCCACATCGCCGAACAGTTTTTTGAACTCGCCCTCGTGCGGCGTCATGACCACGGCGCGATCCGGCTTGGCGCGGATCGCTTCAAAGAGTGTTGCGGGGTTTGCCGTTTGCGTTTTCGCAGCACTGGTGAAACCGAAATTGACGGTCTCGGCGCCGGCGTCTTCAGACATTGCGAACGACGTCAGTGCGTCCGCATCCAAAACAACCGCCGCACCACTCTTAAGCGCCGCTTCGCAGTGGTCGCGCGACCCTGCGCCGACGCCGCAGCCCGGGCCGATCAGCACGGCATTTTTGCGCGTGTCTTCCAACATCCGCGCGAAATCGCGCACGCTGCCGAACGGCGACAGCATAATCGCGGTTAAATGCGCTGCATTGATGAGCAGCGCCGAGGGCGGCGACGCAATCGTGACCAGCCCCGCTCCAATACGCAAAGCCCCGCGCGCGGCGAGCCTAGCTGCACCCGTCTGATGCGCCGGTCCCGACACCACGACCGCATGCCCGCGCGTGTATTTGTGGCCGTCGAGAGCAAGAGCCATAGGCCCGCCCTCACCGTTCTCAATAACTTTGATGTTCAGGTCGCGAAGTACTTCCGCAGGAATCCCAATTTCCGCGACAACGACAACTCCGCACAGCGCGCGGCCCGGCATCAGCAAGTGGCCCGGCTTTTTGCGGAAGAATGTCACCGTCCGGTTCGCGCGAACAGCTGCGCCGCGCACGGCGCCGCTGTTGCCATCGATGCCCGTCGGCACATCAACCGACACGACCGAGATTCCGTCATTGCGGCTGTTGAGTGCGCCAATGATTTGCGCGACACCCGGATCGACGTCCCGCGACAGCCCAGCGCCAAAAATCGCGTCGATGATCAAAGCGGCGGACGCAAGCCCGTCGGGCGTGAGCGGATCGACCGCCCCACCCCACCTCCCCGCCATCACCGCCGCGTCGCCCTTCAACTGCGCAACGGGCACCAGACACGCAACCCGCACCTCAAACCCGCGCTCTTGCAACAGCCGCGCTGCCACAAAGCCATCGCCGCCGTTGTTGCCGGGGCCGCACAGCACGGCGATGCGGGCGCCCGGCGGCACCATCTTCACCGCCTCGTCCGCGACGGCGCGACCTGCGTTTTCCATCAGCGTCAGCGACGGCACGCCCATCGCCACCGCCCGGCGGTCGGCGTCAGTCATTTCCTCTGTCGTCAGCAATTCATGCATCGGTCTTTTGGCCTATTCTCTCGCCGCCGCCCGATGCGTCAGCGAACCCGCACCATTTCCGGGCACCGGACACCAGCACTGCCGCCCAAAAAGTTGTCACGCCGCGCACATTTTAGGCTATTAAACGCCCAACCTTCCGGTCCTCATCCCGAGAGCTCCAGCTAACGCGCTGAAAAGATTGCCATTCGCAACCACTCGCGGCCGTGGCACGCAGCCTGCTAGCTCTAAGGACATCGGACCGGCAGGGTAAGCCGTCACCATGCCGTTCTCACGCCAAGGGGCCAACATGAAAAAGATCGAAGCCATCATAAAGCCCTTCAAGCTCGATGAAGTGAAAGAGGCTTTGCAGGAAATCGGCCTGCAAGGCATCACCGTGATTGAGGCCAAGGGGTTTGGCCGCCAGAAAGGCCACACCGAACTCTATCGCGGCGCCGAATATGTTGTCGATTTCCTGCCCAAAGTGAAAATCGAAGTGATTTTGGCCGACGACATGCTGGACAAGGCCGTCGAGGCCATCCAAAAAGCCGCCAAGACGGGCCGGATCGGCGATGGCAAGATTTTCATCTCATCCATCGAAGAGGCGATCCGTATCCGCACGGGCGAATCCGGACGCGACGCGATCTGACACGACGCTGACCGGCAAGGCAGCCGTCGCGACCTGCGGTCCAGCCTCCGCACGACTTAAAGCAACTATGACAACCGGCGACTAAGCCCGGACGCAGAGATAGGGGAGTTTCAATGAAAAGCGCGAGTGATGTCCTGAAGTTCATCAAGGACAAGGAAGCCAAGTTCTTGGACCTGCGTTTCACGGACACCAAGGGCAAGATGCAGCACGTTACCGCCGACGTCTCTTGCGTTGACGAAGATATGTTCAAAGACGGCTATGCCTTCGATGGCTCGTCGATCGCTGGCTGGAAATCGATCGAAGCCTCCGACATGACGTTGATGCCGGACCCGGCGTCGGCGCACATCGACCCCTTCTTCGCGCAAACCACCGTCGCCATTTTCTGCGACGTGCTCGAGCCCTCGACCGGCCAGCTCTACGAGCGCGATCCGCGCGGCATCGCCAAGAAGGCCGAAGCCTATATGCTGTCGCTCGGCATCGGCGACAAAGTCTACTTCGGCCCGGAAGCCGAATTCTTCATCTTCGACGACGTCAAGTTTTCCTCCGACATGTATTCGGTCGGCTTCAAGGTCGATAGCAACGAGCTGCCGACGAACACCGCGACCGACATGGAAATGGGCAACCTCGGCCATCGTCCGCGCGTTAAGGGCGGCTACTTTCCCGTCCCGCCGATCGACAGCTGCCAGGACATCCGCTCCGAAATGCTCTCGGTCCTGACCGAGATGGGCGTCGCGGTCGAAAAGCACCACCATGAAGTCGCAGCTGCTCAGCACGAGCTTGGCGTCAAGTTCGGCCCGATGATCCAGATGGCCGACCACATGCAGATCTATAAGTACGTCGTCCATCAGGTCGCGCAGGCTTACGGCAAAACGGCGACGTTCATGCCCAAGCCCATCTTCGGCGACAACGGGTCGGGCATGCACGTCCACCAGTCAATCTGGAAGGGCGGCCAGCCGATGTTTGCTGGCAACAAGTACGCCGATCTTTCGGACATGTGCTTGTTCTACATCGGCGGGATCTTGAAGCACGCGAAGGCCCTCAACGCCTTTACGAACCCGCTGACCAACTCCTATAAGCGTCTCGTGCCAGGCTACGAAGCCCCCGTGCTGCTCGCCTACTCGGCGCGTAACCGGTCGGCGTCATGCCGGATTCCGCACGTGACCTCGCCGAAGGCGAAGCGCATCGAAATCCGCTTCCCCGATCCCGGCGCCAACCCCTACCTCGCATTCGCCGCGATGTTGATGGCGGGCCTCGACGGCATCAACAACAAGATCCATCCGGGCGACCCGATGGACAAGAACCTGTATGACC
>JANNSR010000161.1:0-4886 GCA_031402935.1 Hyphomicrobium sp.
GATCGAGCCCGCAGTTGCGCAAGACATTGGGATGCACCATGCCGCAACCCAAAATCTCCAGCCACTGCCCCGGCTTGCCGATGGCTTCCGCCCCGATATCGACTTCCATCGACGGCTCGGTGAACGGGAAGTGCGAAGCCCTAAACCGCATCTTGACCTCATCGACCTCGAAGAACGCCTTGCAGAATTCCTGCAACACCCACTTCAAATGTCCCATGTGCGTCGTCTCGTCGATGACGAGGCCCTCGACCTGGTGGAACATCGGCGTGTGCGTCTGATCGCTATCGCAGCGATACACACGCCCCGGCGCGATAATGCGGATCGGCGGCTTTTGCGCCGTCATCGTGCGGATTTGCACGGGAGACGTGTGCGTGCGCAGCAGCAGCCGCGACCCATCCGCTCCGGGTGAAAAATAAAACGTATCGTGGTCCTGGCGTGCCGGATGCTCCGCTGGAATGTTCAGCTTGTCGAAATTCATCGCGTCGGTTTCGATATCCGGGCCTTCCGCGACCGCGAACCCCATGTCGGCGAAAATCTCGATGACTTCGTCGAGCACCTGTGAAACCGGGTGAATACGCCCTTCGCTCAGCGCGCCCACGCGAACAGGCAGCGTCACGTCGGCGCGCTCGGTTTTCAATCGCGCATCAAGCGCGAGCGTCTCCAAAACTGCCTTGCGTGCATCGAGCGCCTCGGTGACCTTCGCCTTCAACGTGTTGACCGTCTGCCCGAACGCCTTGCGCTCGTCTGCCGGCAGCGTGCTGAGCGTGCTCATCAGCTCCGGCACGCGCCCCTTCTTGCCGAGACTAGCAACGCGCACGGCCTCGATTTGCCCGAGATCGTCCGCGCCGGCGATTTCACCCAGCAAGTCCGTTTCAAGTTTTGAAAGTTCGGCTCCGGTCGATGTCGGCATGGGCGGTTGCGCCTCTCGAAAATTGTCATCCTCGGGCTCACCCTAAGGATCCATTCGTCAGCGATTCCGGGACCTAGCGCAATTGAACCGGTCGCGCGGCCAGGAACTTGCGGCACAATGGATCCTGGGCACAAGGCCCAGGATGACACCGTATTTGTTGCAACGAACGCCGCTACAAGGTCTGCGCCTCCGGCCGGGATGACAACGTCCGGCCGTCGGGCGAAACTATGCGGCTTTCTTCGCCGCAACTTTCTTCGCAACTGACGACGCAGCCTTCGCGGCCTTATCGACGAGCGCCTTGAATCCGGCCGCATCGTTGATCGCGATATCCGACAGCATCTTGCGATCGACATCGACGCCGAGGTTGGTCAGGCCGTTGATAAAGCGCCCGTACGTCAGGCCATGCTCGCGGCAGGCGGCGTTGATGCGCTGGATCCAAAGCGCGCGGAACGTGCGCTTCTTTAGCTTGCGGCCGATGTACGCGTATTGCTGCGCCTTCTCGACCGCCTGCTTGGCGACGCGGATCGTATTCTTGCGGCGGCCGTAATAACCTTTCGCGGCTTTCAGAACTTTCTTGTGCTTGGCGTGGGCGGTAACGCCACGTTTGACGCGGGCCATGGAGGTAAGCTCCTCAGAATGATTGATGCTTCAAGATTATGGAGGTTCGTTCGTCCGGAGCGTGCGGCAGGCTCGCCCCTTGGCGAGTCGCACGCGACCAACAAAAAATCACCTCGCGTAGGGCATGTACTTCTTGACGATCTTGGCGTCGGAATCGTTGAGGATCCCCATGCCGCGCGCCTTCTGGATGAACTTTTTCGTTCGCTTGATCATGCCGTGACGCTTACCGGCCTGGCCGGCTTTGACTTTGCCGGAAGCCGTCATCTTGAAGCGCTTTTTGGCGCCCGATTTGGTTTTCATCTTAGGCATTTTGCTAATGTCCTTTATTCGCTCACGGGCCGCGTCGCTCAATCGCTCTTGCGAGCTCTTGAGCTGGCCCTCCGCGGGGGCGGCGCTTGCGCCGGGACGCCTTGCGTCCACGGACCTAAAGGTCCGGGGAGCGAGATGCCTGCGCGTCGCGCGTCCGGCACGTGCCGCTAACACGAGCTTCGGGCCCGCAGGACCGAAGCGTGTCATATCGGCGATGAAGCGAATTGAAACTGCCTCGCAGCCTCGGACCCTTTGGGTCTGAGGACACTGTGGCGAGCTTCAAGGCGCTGCGTGCCCAGGCCCGTCTTCGGACCTCAAAAGAGAAGTCCGTTTCCGGGCCTAAATGTGCGCCGTCATCCAATCGGACTTGGCTCACACTCTCGGCCGCGTTAAACGCGGCCGGTCCTGCGAAGGGATGCTTTTTGCGGAAACCGCTGGTTTATCAAAAGCATACGAACCGCCACGGCATGCCTCGCCGGGCGGTTCGAGAAGGGGTTATAGGGGAGCGCTGGAAACGGCGCAATACAAAAACCATCGCCGAAAAATTTCAAGTTCAGGCAAGCGACTCAACCTTCAAACCTGAAATTTTTGAGCTATGTCAAATCGAAATCTACCTGTTTCTATCCTGCGACTGAGAATCGCGGTATGCGTGAACATAACATGAAAATGGAGTCGGGAGACGATCATGACCGGGAACGATAAGGGGCTGCAGCCCGAACAAATGTTCCCGATCATGAGTTCGAAGCCAGCTACCGCAAAGACTGTTCCGCCGAGTGACGTAGTTTCCCGCTTTGTCGAGCATGTCTCAAAGACAGGCGATCCAAATAGTTTTCCAGGGTTGGTCCAAACCCGGCCGTCGTTAGGTGCCGAGTTTGATTGGCTGACAGGCGAAATAATAGTCCCCGTACAGCGAAGTGCAAGCGGACTGCTAATTGTCTGTCCTTGGTGTTCCCCCACGACGCCGAAATTTAAGCGCGGACGCCTGTGTTGGTTCGGACAGGAACGCGTGATGCGTTTTGTTGGATGGAGGTGTGCAAAAACACATCTCGACGCCGCATCGATGCGTGAAGCTGATAAGCGGTGGGCCGGGGAGCAGAAAAAAATCCGATGCAACAACTTCTTGCGAGCTAATTGCAATAGCGTCCAAGAACTTTTGCGAGTGGCTGAAAGCCTCGAACCCGCAGTCTTGGCGTGTGAGCGATTTTATATTTCGTTTTCTAGGGACACGAGCGGAGTCCATTCGGACTTGGCGCGATAAGTTCGCGATGGCCGTTTGTTTATCGACCAAGCCCTTGGTGCAGGATCCAATCATCAGGGTCCGAATTCGATAAGTGTTCTATTCGGTGTTTTAGATGGAGTCAGGGTGCTGAAAGGCAACCCGTGGCTTGTCAAAAAGTTGGCCGTTGTCCGCGCACAGTTGGCTAGCATTGCCCATGACGCGCACCGGGCCCGATTTGGGGAACTCAGTCATCTTGATGACAGGCAGCGCCACGCTTTGCATGTGATCATTCAAGAGGCTCACAAAGAACTTGTTCGGATCGTGCGCACGGCTGACGAGTTTCAGCGGTTCATGACCGTCCAGAACATTATACGTCTGAACAGCTGGTGTAGTCATGAACGTTCTGATGTCTACTCAAGCGGTATCGATGTTGCACTTGATGGCCCTCGCCTCAGGTTTGGATACCGAGTAAACGGCAATCGCTGTACTACTAGCGTGCTTGCGGATGACGCAATGTTTGTCCGTCTTCCGTTTATCGAGGCGCTTCGGCGTGGGGATACTGACAACGACTAATGTTGGCCCCCCGTCATCCTCGGCCGAGCGCGCGCCCTTTCAAGCGCGCGTCGAAGGCCGGGGATCCAGCGCAAAACGCGCCTTCGCAAAAAACCTTGAGCCTCCGGCACCCCATCCGGCCGCATCCCTGACGCCGCGCGCCATTGGCCGCGCCGCTTCGAGGATGACGTTTCCGCACCGTGCGTGCGGCCCGGAACGCTGTACAATTTTTTCGACGGCCTGCCCGATGAGATCCAGGAGCCAACCCATGACCTCCCACAACACCGCCACCCCCGGCACCGCCCAACTCGCCGACAAATGGTTCGCTAAACGCCACGACGCGTTGTCGCCGAGCGAGCGCGCTATTCTCGACGCGCTCCAGGCCCGCACCCACATCGCCCGCGCCCCCGCCCCGCCCGGCGCCAAAACCTTCGGCGAGCGCATGGCCGATCGCGTCGCCGAGTTCGGCGGCTCGTGGACGTTCATCATGCTGTTCGCCGCCTTCCTCGTCGTCTGGGCGCTGATCAACACGCTTCTGCTGGCGACGCGCGCCTTCGACCCGTACCCGTTTATTTTTCTCAACCTGCTGCTGTCGATGATCGCGGCGATCCAGGCGCCGATCATCATGATGTCGCAAAACCGCCAGGGCAAAAAGGACCGCGACAATGCCGAGCACGACTACGAGGTTAACCTCAAAGCCGAGCTTGAAATCATGAGCTTGCACGAAAAGCTGGATCAGATGCGCGCCGAGCAGATCACGCGGCTGCTGTCGTATCAGGCCGAGCAGATGGCGATTTTGACGACGCTGGTGGAGCGGCGCGCGTAGCCTTACTCAAACGCATAAACGCCGGCTCGCGTTAACGAACCGGCGTTTCATTTGCGCCTCTCGGCACCTTATCCAAACTACCACGTTGGAGCGTTGCGCTCCACAACAATCAGCCTTAACGCGCAATCTTTTTTGGCGCTCCCCCGCGCGCCGCCCGGCCAAACAAACACCCGGCCTTGCAGCCGGGTGCGTAGTGTGATGTCGCGGTAACTTTAGCCGATGCAGTTGTAATACCGCGACCGCCAAACCCGATTGCCGGTCCGCTGGTAGCGGCGCAGATACCGGCGGCAATCTTCTGAATCGTCCTCGTAGGCGTAGTTATCGTAGTTATCATTGTAGTACGGCGCGCCGTAGACATAGAAGCTCGCGCCGCGATTCCGGCGATGATTATTTCCGTAATGGCGGCCATCCGAATTTCCGGCCCAATTTCCAGCTTGCCGGCGGCGGCCGTC
>JANNSR010000162.1:0-13418 GCA_031402935.1 Hyphomicrobium sp.
AAATGCTGGATGTCGTCTTAGGACCGCTTTTGGTCTGGGTCTTCTTCACAGAACAGCCGGGCAGCACAGTTTTGATCGGCGGCGCCATCGTGCTGATCTCGGTCATGTGGTATCTCCGGGTCGAGCAGCGCCATCAAAACAATTGAAACGCGGCCTGGCGGCGTTTCTGAATTTCTGTTCAAGCAGGTCAGCGACCGCGGCATGATCTGCAAGACGCCGGTGGTGGTGAATTAGCATGCCCACCCTCTGACGTCATGGCCGCGCTCGCGTCTGAAGGACGCGAGAAAACCGGCGGCCACCCACGACAGGCTTCAACGGAGGCGATTTAAAATCGTATCTAGGAACCTTCTGCGCTCACGGCGGACCGCTCACACCTGTCCTGCGAACACTTGCCGTGGTGGCCGCCTGTCACACGTTCCGCGTGATCGCGAGCCGCGACGCGGCCATGACGTTTGTGGGTGATCGGCAAGACCAGCATGATCGGGAAGACGGCGTTGGTGGTGAATTGAGCAAGCAGTCGCCGGAAAATGGATTTCAGATTCTGACCCGGAGCTGACGTACCTAATTGAATTAAGCGCTTCCACAATCCCAAGCGCCGTTGGACGACGCTTGGATATGTCAACAAACAGCACTAAACCTCAAACGGCTTTGCAGACATCACTTTCCCTTGTAGCTGTTTCATTTGTTCTTCTTCCGTCAGGGCTGGATGCACCTCAAGTACGTAGTGTTCCTTGCTCAATAGTATGTGATGAATTCGTGTATGTGCGAGCGTTGGTGTTGTCGCGCAGTAGTTGCAAAGTTCTTGATACTCATTCTGTATCATTTGCGAACCCGTAATTACCAACTTTACAGCATCTTGCGGCACTTCAAAGAGACACACGGGAATGAGATTTTCACGAGGCTGCGTATCCGTTGCTTCGCTTAGCGGGCGAATAAGTCGCCATTCTTTTTCATAGGCCCACTCCGTGCTCTTTCGTAGAAAAATTTTTGGATTGTCTCGTGTGGTCACAGAAAGCACTGGACGCCTCTGATTGTATTCAACTCTGTTGAGGCGAGAGAGGCCAGCAACGATTTCCGCACCTAGAAAGAAAGGGTGCGTCTCGTCAAATCCGAGAACAACACCCTTGTGATTGTCTCCATAATGAGACCACATGAGTAAGTTGTCCGGGGTTTCAGTGAGAGAGAGAACGCCAAAGCGTTGGTCATAATATTCGCGACCAACCGCATTGTTATCGATGGCAAATGTTGCTCCCGGATGTTGTTGGTGAATTGGTGCCATTCGCACCAGATGCGGGTGTACAGCCGCCATCATTCGGTTCAGTGCCTCAGGAGTTAGCTGGCGCATCCCCGGTACAACGTTGCCTTGTTCATCGAGCGCAGGTGGTAGTTCCGCAATGTCTTCTTGTGACATCAATTGAAATTCCGGGTACATTTCAAATGGATCGTTGAAGTCGCTTGGTTGCGTAAGACGAATCTTTTGAAACCGGAGAATGTCTAAGGCACGGGCGAATGAGAAATATTTGAAGAGCATGGCGTGTTCCGGAAGTAAGATTTTTTGATTTTAATTCGGCATTGCTACTAGCATTGGGACGGTGAAGGGCACCAGAGAGGTCACACACGGCTTCTGAGCACAACGCAAGTGAACTTGCCCCTTGAACTTAGTCCGGACTGAAGTCCACTACTGGCCCATAGCCGACGTGACGGCTAATACGCTTTGAATCCTGCTTCTTGCCCTCAGCAACCCCGAAAAATTGCTGGATGGCTGCTCACAAAAAAAACGCCGGATCACGGACCAGGCGTTTTGTTATTTCAGCGATTGAACGAGCGCTCGTCACTCATCCTTCTTCCGTCGCGGCACGCTTGGCACCGCGCCGGACGATTTCGAGGCCTTGTCCTTCGGACCCGGCAGCGCCTTTTTCGGCGGCGCATCGGCGAGGGCGGGTTGCAGCCCGTCATCGTCATCGTCGGCTTCGGGATCGCGGCGTTTCTTCGCCGGATCGGCTGGCACATAGTCGAAGGCGAGCGCACGCTCCTCGCCCTTGCCGGTCACGAGCACTTTCACAGTACCGCCATGCTCCAGCTTGCCGAACAGCAATTCTTCCGCCAGCGGCTTCTTGATGTGCTCCTGAATGACGCGGCCAAGCGGGCGGGCGCCGAACTTTTCATCATAGCCCTTCTCGGCCAGCCAGCGCGTGGCTTCATTCGACAGCTCAATCGAAACGCCACGGTCGGCCAATTGCGCTTCGAGCTGATAGATGAATTTCTCGACCACCTTGCCGATAATCTCGGGCGACAGGCCCGAGAACGCGACGATGGTGTCGAGACGGTTGCGGAACTCGGGCGTGAACATCTTGGTCACGGCCTCCATGTCCTCGCCTTCGCGCTTGGAGCGGTTGAAGCCCATTGGCGGCTTGGCCATGTCGGACGCGCCCGCGTTCGTCGTCATGATCAGGATGACGTTGCGGAAGTCGATCGCCTTGCCGTTGTGGTCTGTCAGCTTGCCGTGGTCCATGACCTGCAGCAGGATGTTGAACAGATCCGGGTGCGCCTTCTCGATTTCGTCCAGCAGCAGCACGCAATGGGGGTGCTGATCGACGCCGTCGGTGAGTAACCCGCCCTGGTCGAAGCCGACATAGCCCGGAGCCGATCCGATGAGGCGGGAAACGGTGTGCTATTCCATGTATTCCGACATGTCGAAGCGCAGCAACTCGACGCCCATCAGGTTGGCGAGCTGTTTGGCGACTTCGGTCTTGCCAACGCCCGTTGGCCCTGAGAACAGGTAGCAGCCGATCGGCTTTTCCGGTTCGCGCAAGCCTGCACGCGCCAGCTTGATGGCACTCGTCAGCACTTCGATGGCCTTGTCCTGGCCGAACACGAGGCGCTTCAGATCGCGGCCGAGATTGCCGATCACTTCGGCGTCGCTCTTGGTCACGGTCTTTGGCGGAATGCGCGCCATGGTCGCGACGGTGGCTTCGATCTCTTTGGTCGTGATTTTTTTCTTGCGCTTGTTCTCCGGCACCAGCATTTGCGAGGCGCCGGTTTCGTCGATCACGTCGATGGCCTTGTCGGGCAGCTTGCGGTCGTGGATGTACCGCGCTGAAAGTTCGACCGCGGCCTTGATGGCCTCGTTCGTATACTTGAGCTTGTGATAATCCTCGAACACGCTTTTCAGACCCTTGAGGATTTCGATCGTGTCCTCGACGGTTGGTTCCTTGACGTCGATCTTCTGAAACCGGCGCACCAGTGCGCGGTCTTTTTCAAAGTGCTGGCGGTACTCTTTGTAAGTCGTGGAGCCGATGCAGCGCAGCGTGCCCGATTGCAGCGCCGGCTTCAAAAGGTTCGACGCGTCCATGGCGCCGCCCGACGTCGCACCCGCACCGATGACGGTGTGGATTTCGTCGATGAAGAGGACCGCGCCAGGATAGGCCTCGATCTCCTTCATCACGGCTTTCAAGCGTTCCTCGAAATCGCCGCGATAGCGCGTGCCGGCCAGAAGCGAGCCCATGTCGAGCGAGAAGATCGTGGACGAGCGCAGGACTTCCGGCACGTCGCCATTGATGATCTTGCGCGCTAAGCCTTCGGCAATCGCCGTCTTGCCGACGCCGGGATCGCCGACGAACAGCGGATTATTTTTCTGCCTGCGGCACAGCACCTGGATCGTGCGCATGACTTCCTGTGTACGGCCGATCAAGGGATCGATCTTGCCGTCGCGGGCCTTTTTATTCAGGTTGACGCAATAGGCCGACAGCGCGTCGCCGGGCTTTTTCTCTTCGCCTTCGGTCGCCGAATCCTCATCCGTGCCGCGCACGACGCGCGGCTCCGACATGCCGGGGCGCTTGGCGATGCCGTGGGCGATGTATTGAACCGCATCGAAACGGCTCATCTCCTGCTCCTGCAGGAAATAGGCGGCATGGCTCTCGCGCTCGGAGAAAATACCGACGAGCACATTGGCACCCGTCACTTCTTCGCGGCCCGAGGTTTGGACGTGCACGATGGCGCGCTGCACGACGCGCTGGAACGAATTGGTCGGCTGCGCGTCGCGCGCCGTCTTGGCGACGATCGGTTTCAATTCAGTGTCGAGATATTCGATCAAGCGGCCGCGCAACTGCTCCAGATCGACCGAGCAGGCGCGCATTACGGCGGCGGCATCGCGATCATCGACGAGAGCGAGCAATAGATGTTCGAGCGTCGCGAATTCGTGGCGGCGCACGTTGGCGTATTCCAGCGCCCGGTGCAGGGAGGTCTCGAGGTTCTTAGAGAGAGACGTCAATTAAGTCCTACTCTTTCTCCATAGTGCATTGCAGTGGATGGCTGTGCTGGCGTGAAAAATCCATGACTTGCGTGACTTTGGTTTCGGCCACCTCGTACGTGTAGACGCCGCAGATACCGACACCCTTCTGGTGCACGTGCAGCATGATGCGAGTCGCGTCCTCCTGTCCCTTGCTGAAGAAGCGTTGCAACACAAGAACGACGAACTCCATGGGCGTGTAGTCGTCATTCAACAGTAGGACTTTATAAAGGCTTGGTTTCTTTGTTTTGGGGCGCGTCTTGGTGACGATCCCGGTTTTGCCTTCGCCGTCGTCGCCGCCTTGGCCGGGCCCGTCCTTAGAGCCGCCCTTGCCGGCCATTTCGAAGGCAGTGGTTGAGAGATGGGAACGGCGCAGTGTCATGTCAAACCCATATCCCGCAGTCATGTCGTGGACTTAAACCCTTCTCCGTTTGCCGGCGGCGGCGTGACATCGAACCTAATACGGTTTTGCTGCCCAACTGTATCTGCCACCCCCGGCACTCGTAATATAAGTAGCTCTGCCGCCGGTGGGAATAGGCCAGGTCCCGTGCGACTGGCGAATCCCATGCCCTGAAACCGGGGCGCACCACGCTGCAATGCCGTGACTTCGATCATCCGCGCGGCGATAGCGTGACACATGACCTTGGCCAGAATTACGTAACGCTAGTCGGGCTAGCCCGGGCGCAATGGCGCGCCCGCGGCCGAATCCCGCCGTTACATCGCTCAGCGCCCGAAAAATGCGCATTTTGGGACGCCAGGTGACCGCAGTTTAACCGTCCGGCTTAACCGTAAGTCAGCGCCGCTCGGCTACGGTTGCAGGCGCGGGATGCCAAGCGGCGCGCACGCGTCGCGCGTATGCCCAAATGGCGCCCCAAGAAACTGCTTCAGTCCCGAAACGGATGGGGCAAGCTCAGCGGACTTCTGTTGGAACGATCACAGTTCCAACGGGCAACCGCGGGGTTGAAATGTGTCGGCAGGCTATCTTCCGGGCTTTGTGCCCTGGAGACGGCATGAGGGATTGGCGTTTTGTTGCGGCGTTCTGTTTTTTCAGCGCTCGTTTTGGCGAGCATTGCCGGCGTGTTCGCGCCGCTTGATGCCGCGTATGCACGCGGCGGCCCGCGCCATGCGGCCATGATTCTTGACGCTAACACGGGTGCAGTTCTCCACAACGACGATGGTGACGAACTGCGCCATCCCGCGTCGCTGACCAAAATGATGACGCTGTACCTGACGTTCGAGACGCTTGAGTCGGGTCGCCTATCGATGACCGACATGGTCAAGGTCAGCCAGGAGGCGGCGAGTGCTGCGCCATCAAACCTCGATCTCGAGCCGGGCGAGGAAATTACCGTCGCCAACGCCATCCGCGCGCTGATCACAAAGTCGGCCAACGACGTCGCCGTGGCGCTGGCCGAAAAAATCGGCGGATCGCAGGGCAACTTCGCCCGCCTGATGAATGCCCGCGCCCGCGACCTCGGCATGATGAAAACCAATTTCAAGAATGCGTCGGGTCTGCCAAATCCGGATCAGGTCACGACGGCACGCGATATGATCACGCTCGGACTGCGCCTGCAGGACGATTTCCCAACCTACTATCCGCTGTTTGCGACGCGCGCCTTTAGCTACCAGGGCAGCACATACCGCAATCACAATACATTGATGAACCACTTCGCCGGCATCGACGGCATCAAAACCGGATACACGCGCGCGTCCGGGTTCAATCTTGTCTCGTCTGTGCGCCGCAACGGCCGCCATGTCGTCGGCGCGGTATTCGGCGGCAGGAGCGCTGGCAGCCGCAACGGCGAAATGCGCAGCCTGCTGACGCGGGCGCTGACACGCGCTTCCACCGTCAAAACCCGCAAGCCGGCGCCGGCTTTGATTGCCAAGCTGAAATCGGCGCCGAAGCTGGCTGTGCGGCCAGAACCGAAACCTGAGCCGAGGCTTGCCGCCGCTACAATCAAGCCTTCGGCACCGGCGCAAGCGCCTGACCCTGTTGCCGCCGTTGCGCCTGCCCCCGCTGCCGATCCGGTCGCTGAAAAAATCATGGCTGCTGTTCCAGAGATTGCCGCCGCGCCGCTCGAAGTCTTCAAGGTCAAGCGCGTCATGGTGGCGCCGCGCCAAGGCCCGAAACGTCCGGCCCCGAGCGCCGATGAAACCACCGACATGGCCGTAGGCGAAAGCGACGCTGACCAATCCGGGCCGATGGCTGCGGCGCCGCCGGAAACCGCTTCCGTCGTTCCGCTGCAAACCGAATTGCCGGCCGAGTTGGCGGTCGATTTGCCGGCCGGATTGCCGATTGTCGCGGCGCCGTCGGCGACACCAGCTGACGCGATCGCCGAGAGCTTTGCTGCACCAGGTCCAGCGGCCGATGACGCGGCCGAAACGGTTATTGCGAAATTGCCTGCTGCTGAGCCCGCGGCGCGCAATGCCGCCACTTACGACGCACCGATGGCGCTGCTCGGATCGCAAGACACCCCGCCGCCCGCGAAGCCGCTTGCTGTCGCTGTGGCAAAACAAAAACCCGTCGTGAAACCGCAGGCCGTGACCTTCGCCAGCGCCCCGGTTCAGCGCGGCCTGCCGCCATCATCCTTGCAGGCGCAGGCGGCCAACCTTGGCGCAGGCCAAGCACCCGCGCCGGCGCGCGTCGCTTCTCTGCAACCGTCGAGCACGGGCGCGATCACGCCTGTCGCGGGCCGCTATGAAATCCAGATCGGCGCCTATTCCTCCATCGACGACGCCCAGCGCGCCCTGACTTCGGCGCAGAACCGCGCCGGACGGCTACTTGCGGGTTACGGTTCAGTTACGCATCCGGTGCAGAAACAGGGCCGCCAGGTGTTCCGCGCCCGCTTCTCGGGCTTCGACGCCCAGCGCGCGGCCTCAACCTGCACCGAATTGCGCCGCCAGGCCGTCGACTGCTTCGTCATGACGGCGGAATAGAAATTTTACTTGGCACGGGCCCCGCAAGGGGACTTCTAAGGAGTCGCGACTCTCCTTCGTCGAGCCGGCCCGCTGCGCCAGCGCTAGCGCGGCGAGCCGCCCGCGCAGTTGCCTGTTGTCAATTCGCCTCGTAGCATCGCGCCTCCTGCAACATGCGAGGATGCCCATGATCGCGACGCCTGAGACCACGACGGCCATTCCCAAAGTCATCAGCTTCCAAGGGGCGCTGCCCGCACCCGAGCGGTATTCTCCGCCGGCCGAGCGCATCGTCTCAGGCGATCCGGCGCAAAGCGCGATCAACTTGTTCCAAAGTGCGGACGGGCGCTTCAACAGCGGCATCTGGGAAAGCGCGCCGGGCAAATGGCGCGTCGTGTTTTCCGAAAGCGAGTTCTGTCATTTGCTCGCGGGGAAAATCATTGTGACGAGCGATGACGGCTCGGTCACGACGTTCAAGGCCGGCGACGCCTTCGTATCGCCCGCAGGCTTCACCGGCACCTGGGACGTCGTCGAGCACGCGAAAAAATTCTACGCGTTTTATGAGTGATTGGCGCGCAGGCGGCTATACCCCGACGTTGTCTATCAACCGCGTAGTCCCGAGGTGGACGGCCGCCAGCACGCGCAACGGTCCGTCGACCGGTGGCCCGAGCGTTCGGGCGTCCCGGACCTCGACGTAATCGATTTTGCCGAAACCGGCGTTCTTGAGTTTCAGCTTTGCAGCTTGCAGAGAACTTGCGAGATCGGCGCCATCTGCGATGCGTTCTGAAAGCTCAGAAAGCGTGGCATAGAGCGCGGGCGCGGTCTTTCGCTGCTCGATGGTCAAGTAAGCGTTGCGCGACGACATGGCCAGGCCGTCTTTCTCGCGTTTTGTCGGCGCGCCGAGGATGATCAGCGGCAGATCGAGATCGCGGACCATCTGTTTCAAGACGCAAAGCTGCTGATAGTCCTTCTCGCCGAAAATCGCCACATCGGGCGTGACCTGACTGAACAGCTTGCAGCACACGGTCGCGACGCCGCCGAAGTGGTGCGGACGGACCGCGCCTTCAAGCTCGTCCGCGGCGCTGCCAGGAACAATCGCGGTTGAGGCTCCATCTGGGTACATCTCACTGAAGCTTGGTGCCCACACCAGATCGGCGTCGGCGTGGCCAAGCTTTTTGAAATCGCCCGCCTCGTCTCGCGGATACCGCGACAGGTCTTCGTTGGCGCCAAACTGCGACGGGTTGACGAAAATCGACACAACCACCTTGCCGGCCTTTTTGCGGGCGAGCTTCACGAGCGACAGGTGGCCGTCGTGCAGCGCCCCCATGGTCGGCACGAGGGCGATTTTTTTGCCCGCCTCGCGCCATTTGGCGGTCTGCTTGCGCAGGTCTTTGACGGTCCGTACGACTTTGATGGTTTTGGTCAAAACGCAGCCTTTCTGCAGGGGTCAACGCACAGTTATGCCGCTCTAGGGCCTCGACCTTCAACCCCTTGGGCCGCAGCCGCGTGGGCTGATATATGGTAGAGTTACCGCGGATACGAATCGATCCGCAGTGTTTGGTTTATCGCAGGAACAGCAATGGTTGCGGCAGTGCGGCGCGAGGATTTCACAAGCGGGCGCGGGTTACCGCCCCGGGACGAAATCGCCGCCCATCATCTGATGGACGAGCACCGCCTGATCGGCGGCCTGATCGAGCGCGCCGTGTTCACCGAGGACGAGCGCCGCCGGGCTCAGGACATCGCCCGCCGCCTTGTCCATGCCGCGCGCTCCAGCAAGGGCGAGCATGCCGGCATCGACGCCTTCATGCACGAGTACGGCCTGGCAACGGACGAAGGCGTGATCCTGATGTGCTTGGCGGAAGCGCTGCTGCGCATTCCCGATGCCGAGACCGCCAACCAGTTCATCGCCGACAAGATTTCAAGCGGCGCCTGGGACAAGCACCTCGGTGCCTCCGACAGCCTGCTGGTCAACGCCTCGACCTGGAGCCTGATGCTGACGGGCCGCATTGTCAAACTGCGCGATGCCAAGGGCGGCAATCCGGTCCAGGCCTTGAAGCGGCTGGTCGCGCGCTCGGGCGAACCGGCTATCCGCCTCGCCGTGCGCCAGGCGGTCAAGCTGCTTGGCGACCAGTTCGTGCTCGGCGCGACGATTGAATCGGCGCTAGCCCGCGCCAAGCCGCTGGAGGCCAAAGGCTATCGCTTTTCCTATGACATGCTCGGCGAAGCCGCGCGCAGCGAGCACGACGCGACGCGCTATTACCAGCGCTATCTGGCAGCGATCGACGCCGTTGGCGCGGTGGCGGGCCCAATGCCGCCCGGCAATACCGACGCTATTTTCGCGCGGCCATCAATCTCGGTGAAGCTGTCGGCGCTGCATCCGCGCTTTGAGCCGGGTAAGGAAAAGCGTCTCGCCTCCGAACTCAGCCCGCGCCTGCTGACACTGGCGCGCGCCGCGCGTTCGAAGGGTTTGGGCTTAACAGTTGATGCCGAGGAGCAGGACCGCCTCGATATCACGGCCGGGATTTTCGGCGAGATCCTCGTCAACCCGGCACTCGACGGCTGGAATGGTTTCGGCATTGCCGTGCAGGCCTACGGCAAGCGCGCCGTGCCGCTGCTGCGCTGGCTTCGACGGCTGGCCGAACAAACCGGCAAGCGCATCCCCGTTCGCCTCGTCAAAGGGGCGTATTGGGACAGCGAAATCAAATGGGCGCAGGAACGCGGGCTTGAAGATTATCCGGTGTTGTCGCGCAAACTGCACACCGACGTCTCGTATCTCGCGGCCATGCGGCTGCTGATCTCGGACGCAACCGCGTTCTATCCGCAGTTCGCGACCCACAACGCTCACACCATTGCGTCGGCGCGCGTTGCCGGCGGCGCCGTTGGTTTCGAATACCAACGCCTGCACGGCATGGGCGAAGCGCTGTACGAGGGCATTGCGGGCGACGACAAGTTCGCGCGTCCGTGCCGCATTTACGCGCCCGTCGGCGGCCATGAAGACCTGCTCGGCTATCTCGTGCGCCGCTTGCTCGAAAACGGCGCCAACACCAGCTTCATCAATCGCTTGGCGGACGAAGAAACGCCGGTGTCCGATATCATCGCCGATCCGGTCGAGATTGCAGAACGCGAACGCGTTACTGGCCGGCACGCGGGCCTGATGCTGCGGCCGCGCGAAATTTATGCGCCGGCGCGCATCGCATCGAGCGGCTTGGCGCTGACGGAATCGAGCGTGCGCAAGGCGCTGCTCGCCGACATCGCCAAGGCCACCAAAACGCCGTTCGCCGTGGGCCCGATCATCAACGGCCAGGCCATCGCGGGCGGCGACGCGGCAACGCTGATGCTGTCGCCGCACGACAAGCGCGAGCGCGTCGGCTCGCTCCGCATCGCGACACCGGGGCAATTGCAGGAGGCGATCGGCGGCGCCGCTGCTGCCGCGCATCGCTGGGACATGACTTCCGCATCAGAGCGGGCCCGCGTTTTGACTTTTGCCGCCGATCTCTATGAGCGCGACCGGGCGATCCTGATCGCGGCACTTGTGCGCGAAGCCGGCAAGACGCTGGAAGCCGCGCAAGGCGAGGTGCGCGAGGCCGTCGATTTCCTGCGCTACTACGCATCGGAAGCGCGCCGCCTGTTCTCGGAGCCTGTCAAATTACAAGGGCCTACGGGCGAAGAAAACACGCTGAGCCTGCGCGGGCGCGGGCCGTTCGCGTGTATCAGTCCGTGGAATTTTCCGCTGGCAATTTTTACCGGCCAGATCGCTGCAGCGCTGGCCGCTGGAAATCCGGTCGTCGCCAAACCAGCAGGCCAAACACCGGTCACGGCGTTCCTTGCCGTCAAGCTGCTGCATGACGCCGGTGTGCCGAAAGACGTTTTGCATCTCGTCACCGGCGGGCCAAAGCTCGGCGAGGCGCTGGTGCGCGACCCGCGTATCGCCGGCGTCGCCTTCACAGGTTCGAACGAGACAGCCTGGGCGATCCAGAAATCGCTCACCGAGCGGCGCGGGGTCATTGTGCCGTTCATCGCCGAAACCGGCGGCATGAACGCCATGATCGCGGATTCATCCGCACTTCCCGAGCAGGTCGTGCGCGACGCCGTGCGCTCGGCCTTCGACAGTGCCGGCCAGCGCTGCTCGGCGGCGCGAGTGCTGTTCGTGCAGGACGACGCCATGCCGCGCATCAAGGGCATGCTGATCGGCGCCATTGAAGCGCTCGACGTCGGCGACCCGCTCGACTACGCCACCGACATCGGACCCGTGATTGACGAGGCAGCGCAGGATCGCCTCGAAGGTCACAAGGTCCGCATGCAGCGCGAGGCGCGCGAGTTGATCGACGTTGCCATGCCGGAATCCTGCCGCGCCGGAACCTATGTCACGCCGGCGCTCTACGAGATCGACCGGCTGAGCCGCTTGACGGGCGAGGTCTTCGGCCCGGTGCTGCATCTGATCCGCTACGATCGCGGCCACCTCGACCAGGTCATCGCCGCCATCAACGCGACTGGCTACGGCCTGACGCTTGGGCTGCACAGCCGCATCGAAAGTGTCGCCGATTACGTCGCCGAGCACGCGCGCGTGGGCAATCTCTATATCAATCGCAACCAGATCGGCGCCGTGGTCGGCGTGCAGCCGTTTGGTGGCGAAGGGCTGTCGGGCACCGGCCCCAAGGCCGGCGGGCCGAATTACCTGCTTCGTTTCGCAACCGAGCGCACGCGCACGACCGACATTACCGCGACGGGCGGCAACTACACGCTGTTGGGCGGGCGGGATTGACGCGCAGAGGGCGTGGTTTCCCCGCCACAACCCTGTCAGGAGTGTAGTGGATCGGCTGGTGAGCGCGCTATAAGGGCTGATCCAGATTCGCCTCGGCGGCTCGTTTTCCCGCGTCGTGTGCTGCGTTAAGGGCTGAAAAAAGCCGCGCGCACTTTCGCTCAACGAGATCCGCATGGCCAGACCGCTAACCGACCTGTTTTCCGATCTTGAGAGCGAAATGACCGATAAATCGGCGCGTGCGAAAAAGTCCGTTGAGAGTGCCGGCTATAACGAAGACCACATTGAGGTCCTCGAAGGCCTGGAGCCTGTGCGCCGCCGCCCCGGCATGTACATCGGCGGCACCGACGAAAAGGCGATGCACCACCTGTTCGCCGAGGTGATCGACAACGCCATGGACGAGGCGGTCGCCGGGCACGCCAGCTGGATCGATGTCGAATTGGCGGCCGACGGCTTCCTGTCGGTCACAGACAACGGCCGCGGCATCCCGGTCGGCCCGCATCCCAAATACAAAACCAAAAGCGCGCTCGAGGTCGTGATGACGATCCTGCACGCCGGCGGCAAGTTCGACAGTAAAGCTTACAATACCTCCGGCGGCCTGCACGGCGTCGGCGTCTCGGTCGTCAACGCGCTGTCGGAAACGCTCGAAGTGCAAGTCGCGCGCGACCAGCAGCTCTACCGCATGGTGTTCTCACGCGGCGAGCCGCAGACCAAACTGGAAAAGCTCGGCTCCATCATGAACCGGCGCGGCACCAAGTTGCGGTTTCGGCCCGATGACAAGATTTTCGGCAAAGGTTGCGAGCTAAAGCCCGCGCGGCTGATGGCGATGGCGCGCTCGAAGGCCTATCTGCAGGGTGGTGTCGAGATCCGCTGGTTCTGCGATCCTTCGCTCGTCACCGCCGATGTGCCAGCCGAAGCCGTGTTCCACTTCCCCGGCGGCCTGAAGGACTATCTGCTCGCGACCATCACAGGCCAGACAATGGTCACCAAGGACGTGTTCGCCGGCAACGTGCAGAAGGATGGCAAGCACGGCTCAGTCGAGTGGGCGGTGGCCTGGATCGCCGACGAGGACGGCTTCTCGCGCTGCTATTGCAACACCATTCCAACGCCCGACGGCGGCACGCACGAGAATGGATTGCGATCGGCGTTGTCCAAGAGCCTGAAAGCCTATGGCGAGCTGGTCGGCAACAAGAAGGCGGCCCAGATCATCGCAGACGATGTGATGGGGACGGCAGCCTCGATGCTGTCGGTTTTCATCCGCGAGCCCGAGTTCCAGGGCCAAACCAAGGACCGGCTGGCGACACAGGAAGCCACCCGCATCGTCGAGAACACCGTCAAGGACGCCTTCGACCATTGGCTGGCTGATTCACCCCAACAGGCCACGCGCCTGTTGGAGTGGTGCATCGATCAGGCCGAGGACCGGCTCAAGCGCAAGCGCGAGAAGGAAATCGGACGGCAATC
>JANNSR010000163.1:0-2005 GCA_031402935.1 Hyphomicrobium sp.
GGCGCGTCATCGACGCGGCTTTCCGGCAGGAAGCCGTTCGTATTTTGGCGTCCAGCGGGCGTACCATCAAACAGGTTGCCGGCGATTTAGGGATCGGCGTGTCGTCGCTGGGCAAGTGGAAACGGACACTGGATCGTGCCGGGCTGATGGCAGGCCCGCACGAGGACGTCACGAAAGAACTGGCGCGCCTTCGCCGCGAGAATGAGTTGCTTCGGGCTGAGCGAGATCTCCTAAAAAACGATCGCGGAACGGGCCGCCTGTGGGCATAGAAACGGGACTGCCCTACACTGGCAGTGGAAGGGAGCGGCCGATCGCTTTTTGGTGGCAATAGACCCCGTTAAAAAACATGGTCCATGGGCTGTAGCGTACTTGAGTGTGGTGACGTCTTCGGACGATCCCGATTAGGAAATTGATCAATTGCGCAGCCCAGCTCTTCCGCTTTTGTCAGTCGGAGGACCACACATGAAGCCCAAAGGAAAGGCGAAGACATCGCCACTGCAACGCGCCGCACCATCATCGACGGTTATGAAGGTGCACCATCCGGACGCCGCGGCCATCGACATCGGGGCGACCATGCATATGGCGGCCGTCGGCGCGGATCGCTCATCGGAGCCGGTGCGAAGTTTCGGAACATTTACCGACGATCTCCACAAGCTGGCTGATTGGTTTGCTGAATGCGGGGTCAAGACCGTCGCCATGGAATCGACCAGCGTCTACTGGATCCCGATTTTCGAGTTGTTGGACGAGCGCGGCATCGACGTCGTTTTGGTCAATGCGCGTGATGCCAAGCACGTCCCGGGACGCAAGACCGACGTCAGCGATGCCCAATGGCTACAGCGCCTTCATTCGTATGGGCTGCTACGCGCCAGCTTCCACCCCAAGGGCGATATTGTGGAACTGCGGGCTTACCTTCGCCACCGTGAGCGTTTGCTGGACTACGCTGCAGCCCACATCCAGCACATGCAGAAGGCTTTGACGCAGATGAATCTTCAGCTGCATCACGTTGTTACCGACATCACGGGGGCGACCGGGATGCGCGTGATCCGCTCGATCATTGGCGGCGAGCGCGATCCTGCCGTTTTGGCGTCACTACGCGACACGCGTTGTCATGCCAGCATTGAAACCATTGCGAAGGCGTTGACTGGCCACTATCGGACCGAGCACCTGTTTGCGCTGGAGCAGGCCGTTGCGCTCTACGACGTCTACCAGACCAAAGTGTCTGCGTGCGACGTCGCGATCAAAGGTGTGTTGAAGCGATTGAGCAGCCTGCGGATGGTTGAGGCCAAGCCCATTGAACCGCCGAGACGCCGCCGAAGCCGTCAACCCAACGAGCCAGCCTTCAACGTCCGCAACGCACTCTACGCTGTGCTTGGCAGGGATCTGACACAAATCCATGGGATTGGACCCTATCTCGCGCTCAAACTCGTGTCAGAATGCGGCGACGATCTGTCGGCATGGCCAAGCGCCAAGCACTTTACGTCGTGGCTTTGCCTTGCGCCGAACAACAAAATCTCCGGCGGCAAGGTTCTCTCGTCAAAGACACGGCGCTCCGGGAGTCGGGCGGCAGCACTGCTACGACTGGCGGCCGTGACAATCGGCCGGACCGACACGGCGCTTGGAGCGTTTTATCGGCGCCTCTCAGCCCGCATCGGCAAATCAAAAGCTGTCACGGCAACCGCACGCAAAATTGCGGTCCTTTTCTACAATGCGTTGCGTTATGGCATGGACTACGTCGACCCCGGCGCAGCGTATTATGAAACCCGTTACCGCGAGCGCGTTGTCGACAACCTTCAACGTCGCGCCAAGGCCTTTGGCTACGTCCTCCTGCCCAACACCTCAGCTGAGGGGGGATGTGTTTCTTAGGAAAGCAACCGCCTTCTTTGCCAAGGAGACAAGTCGATGAGTTTCGCGTTGATCGATGCAAAGAAGGCCGACATTCCGATCGTCACCGCGTGTACAGCCTTGAACGTCAGCGTGAGTGGTTTCTATGCATGGAGGGACCGGT
>JANNSR010000164.1:0-12622 GCA_031402935.1 Hyphomicrobium sp.
CGCGTAAGCAATGAGTGACGGGCGAACGCTCGGCTTGCCGTCAAGCCATCGGTCGATAACAACTTGCGCCTCGTGGCCGCGCAAGTGCCCGAGACCATGCAGTGCGCTTTCAACGCACGCCTCGTTCGGCAAACGCAACGCCTGGCCAAGAACATCCAGAAGCGCGTCGTGCCGATCAGCGTTTTTCTTGGCCATGCTGTCCAATGGCGTCACGTCCCAAAGCATATACGTTACGAACTCGAGAGGGTTTGACTGCGTTTCGTTGATATGACCGAGCACGGGCGGGCTGCGCTTCGCCAGGCAGTCCGAATAGAGCCGCTTCAGAGATCGGAGCACGTCCAGCTTTTGAGCGTCGCTAACGCCAGCGCCGATCAGGATGTGCGGAACGCTGCCATAGTTGCCAAACAGCAATCCATTCAAGCCGGCTGCCAGCTGCGTGTCACTGAACGCTGCGAGGTCACGTCCTGAATTGTTCATCGTATGCACGAAGAGATCGGCAATTTCGGAAGCGGTGGCTATGAAGTCCCAATCCAAGGCCCAGGGGTCGTCTGTATCGCGTTCGACGCGCGCGAAAAAGAAATCGATCCACTCGGCGTAGTGCGGCGGTGGCGATGCGAGAGCAGCCATGACGGCCCCCCTCAACTCAACGCCACGTTCGCCGTGCTTTCAGGCAGCTCTTCGCCGAAGCAGCGCTGGTAGAATTCGGCGACCAGCGGCTTTTCGAGTTCGTCGCACTTATTCAGGAACGTGACGCGGAAGGCAAAGCCGAGATCGTTGAAAATCTCGGCATTCTCGGCCCATGTCATCACGGTGCGCGGGCTCATAACGGTCGAGAGATCGCCGTTGATGAAGGCCGAGCGCGTCAAATCGGCGACGCGGACCATGTGCGATACCTGTTTGCGCTTGGCATCCGTCTTGGCAAACGCCTTGACCTTCGACAGCACGATCTTGGCTTCGTCGTCGTGGGGCAGGTAGTTCAGCGTCGTCACGATCGACCAGCGGTCCATCTGGCCCTGGTTGATCTGTTGCGTGCCATGATAGAGGCCCGACGTATCGCCAAGACCGATGGTGTTCGTTGTAGAAAACAGCCGGAACGACGGATGCGGCCGGATGACCTTCGACTGGTCAAGCAGCGTCAGTTTGCCCGAGACTTCGAGCACGCGCTGGATCACGAACATCACGTCGGGGCGGCCGGCGTCATACTCGTCGAAGCACAAGGCCACGTTGTTCTGCAGCGCCCACGGCAGGATGCCTTCCTTGAACTCGGTGACCTGCTTGCCGTCCTTCAAGACAATCGCGTCCTTGCCGACGAGATCGATGCGCGACACATGGCTGTCGAGGTTGACGCGCACGCATGGCCAGTTGAGGCGCGCTGCCACCTGTTCGATATGCGTCGACTTGCCGGTGCCGTGATAGCCCTGCACCATGACGCGGCGGTTGTGCTTGAAGCCGGCGAGGATCGCCAGCGTCACGTCGCGGTTGAACAGATAGTCGGGATCGAAATCCGGCACATGGTCGTCGGCTTTAGAAAAAGCCGGTACTTCGAGATCGCTGTCGATGCCGAAGACCTGGCGCACCGACAGCTTCATGTCGGGCAGACCGGCTGTCGGCGCAGTGGCGGCGCTGGTGGGTTGGCGCATGTGGACGAATTCCCGGCGGTTTGAAAGTCGATGACGGTCAGCGCGCGATGAACTGCTGTGCTCGCGCATCCATCCGTCCGGCAAAGCCTGCCACCGCATACGGGGCTTAGGCCATACCCGATTGCTTCAGATAATTATAGGCTTGGATGATCTCGCGCAACTTTTCCTCGGACCGGCTGTCGCCGCCGTTGGCGTCCGGGTGGTGCACCTTCACGAGTTCCTTGAAGCGCGCCTTGATTTCCTCGCGCGCCGCGTCGTCGCCGAGGTTCAGCGTCTTGAGCGATTTGCGCTCAAGCGGCTTTAATTGGCGCTGGTAGTTCGGCGCTGATGCGGCGCGCGACGACCGCGGCTTACGGATAGTTGAGGAGGCGCTTTGTGCCACCCGCTCGGCGGCCTCCGCCGTTCTGACCCCGTCGCGCGTGCCATGGGCCCAGGCGTTGGCACCCGATTTCCATGTCGGCCGGTGGCCAGTCAACGCGTCCTTGCGGAACTGATCGACCTCGCTGTCGGTCATGCCGTCGAAATAATTGTAGCTCAGATTGTACTGGCGGACGTGATCGACACAGAAATGATAATACTCGTTGTCGCGGCCGCGGCCCATCGGTGCCCGATGCGCACCCGGCTTTTCGCAGCCCTTCCACTGGCACGGCGGCACGCGGGCGTCGCGCTCGAGCTTGGACTCGCGCTTACCCGAGACACGGATGCTATCGAAGATTTTAGAGTCTAATTTCATGGCCCGGCAGTATGGACTTTCTGGAGACCCGAAACAAGGCGCGTCGATGTTACGCCCAGGCCCGTTGCAATTGTGCCGCGAAGGTCTTAACGCCGCCCTTAAAGCGTGATGCAACTTTCTGCAATTGAGCGAGGCTTAACGGTGTCGGCGGAAACCCGGATCAAGGAAAAACTGACCGAGGCGTTGCGCCCGGTGCGGCTCGACGTCATCAATGAATCCGAGATGCACGCCGGACACAGGGGATCCCCCGGCACCGGTGAGAGCCATTTTCGCGTGCTGGTCGTCGCTGACGCTTTTGCCGGCAAGTCGCGCGTCGAGCGCCATCGCATGGTCAATGAGGCATTGAAGGACGAAATCGGCGGCCGCATTCATGCGCTCGCGCTTGCAACCTATGCGCCGGGGGAGACGATTTTGTAACGTCGTCATCCTCGAACGTGATCGCCCACTTGCGATCTTGTTCGGGGATCCAGCGCAAAACTCACTATCGCACTACTGTGCCTTCGGCGCTTCTTAGTCTGGATCCCCGGCCTTCGACGAGCACGTGGAGTGCTCGCTCGGCCGAGGATGACGGGTTATTTCACCCCCCATCCAGCGACCGGGTTTCGGCAGACGCCTCATCCTCCGGCTTGGCGGCCGGCACCGGCATGATGCGAAGCGCGGTGATTTTGTTGCGCGACTTACGTAGAATTTCGAAGCGATAATTGTGAAACGTGAACACTTGGCCCGGTTCAGGGATTGTCTGCGCCTCGTGGATGACGAGTCCGGCGATGGTCGTCGCCTCTTCGTCGGGCAACTCCCAATCCATATAGCGGTTGAGGTCGCGGATCGCCACCGTGCCGTCGATGTTGACGGAGCCGTCGGCCTGCGGGCGAATGTGCGTCTCCTGGGCGTCGTGCTCGTCGGCGATCTGCCCGACAATCTCTTCCAGAATATCTTCGAGCGTGATGAGGCCCTGGACCTCGCCGTACTCGTCGACAACGAGGGCCATCTGGGCTTTTTTCTTGAGGAACTGATTGAGCTGGTCTTTCAGGCTCGTCGTGTCGGGCACGAACCAGGGTTCGGTTGCAAAGCTCATGATGTCGAGTTTCGACGGGTCCCAACCCGAACGGCCGAGTGCCAGCAGCAGGTCCTTGGTGTGCAGCACGCCGATGATGTTTTCAGGCTCATCCTTCCACACCGGCGCGCGCGTGAACTGCGACTTCAAGAGCTGATCGAGGATTTTGCTTTGCGGATCGCCGGCGCTGACCATCTCCATCTTGGTGCGATGGACCATGATGTCGGCGACCTGGAGATCGCGCAAATCGAGCACGCCGCCGAGCATGTTGGCATCACCCTTGGCAACGGTGCCTTCCTTGGCCTGAAGGTCGATGGTGCCGCGGATCTCTTCGTGCGCGGCGAGGATGTTGGCGGTATCGTCGTCCTTTGTCGGGGTCAGTTTCAGCAACTGACGCACGACGAATTCGATCGCCATCGTGAACGGTGTCAGGATGTAGATCACGACGCGCATGAAGGGGGCGACGGCCAGCGCTGCGCGATCCGAATAGGCGAGCGCGTAGGTTTTCGGCAGCACGGCTGCAAAAATCACGATCAGCAGCGTTACCGCAGCCGTCGCGTAGACCACGCCAACCTCGCCGTAGAGCGCCACCGCGAGATTGGATGCGAGCGCCGCCGCCAAAACGTCAACAAGCGTGTTCCCGAGCAGCACCGAGCCGATCATTTTTTCGGGCTTCGATAGCAAGCGGTTGACGAGCGCGGCTTTGGTGTTGCCGTCCTCTTCGAGCGCATGCATGCGCGCCCGGGATGCGGCTGTCAGAGCTGTTTCGCTGCCGTTGAAAAAAGCCGAAAGAGCGATCAGCAGTATGATTACCGCGATGCTGAGACCGATGTAGAGGGTCATGGGAGTGTGTTTGAGCCTGGGTTGCTAATCACGTCATGGAATATAACACACGGCGGCCGGACTGGTTCAGTCGGCCGGTTTACGCCGGATTTACCGGCCAATCTCTCGCGCCAGGAAGGCCCGTACCGTCTCCGGCGCGACGTCGCGCGTGATAAAGGCTTCGCCAATGCCGCGCACCAAAATGAATGTCAGCTTGCCCTGACGCACCTTCTTGTCTTGGCCCATCAACCGCAACAGTTCATCCGCATCGGCCTTGCCGCCTGGAATGTCGGCGATGGCCGTCGGCAGGCCGACGGATTTCAGGTGCCGGACTGCACGCTCCGCCGACCCGGACGGCGCCAGACCCAGCTGTTCCGAAAGACGGTACGCGAGGCACATGCCGATCGCGACGCCCTCGCCGTGCAGCAGGCGGTCCGAATACCCGGTCCAGGCTTCGAGCGCGTGCCCGAAGGTGTGGCCGAGATTGAGCAGTGCGCGATCGCCCGTCTCGTGTTCATCACGCGCGACGATGGCCGCCTTGGCCTTGACGCTGGTTTCAATCGCTTCGGTCAACTGTGGTCCGCTGTTGCCGAGAACGCCGTTTGAATTTTTTTCCAGCCACGCGAAGAACGCGGCGTCGCCGAGAAGCCCGTACTTCGCAACTTCGGCATAGCCCGCGCGCATCTCGCGCATCGGCAACGTGGAGAGCACATCCGTGTCGGCGATGACGAGGCTCGGCTGATGGAAGACGCCGACAAGGTTCTTGCCTTGCGGCGTGTTGATGCCGGTCTTGCCGCCGACGGATGAATCGACTTGCGCTAAGAGCGTCGTCGGGATTTGCACGAAGCGGACGCCGCGGCGCAGAATGCCGGCGGCAAAGCCTGCGAGATCGCCGATGACGCCGCCGCCGAATGGCACGACGATATCGCCGCGTTCAAGGCCAAGCTCCAACAGCCGCTCGCACAAGGGCCCGAGTTCGCGGAAGCTTTTTGTGGCTTCGCCAGGTTGCAGAATGATCGATCCGGCGAACAGTCCGGCGCTCTTCAAGCTGTCTTCAAGCGCTTTGAGATGGTGGCGCGCAACATTCTCATCCGTGACGACGCCGCATTTAACGGCGCCGAGTCGGGCCTTGATCAGCGTGCCGGCGTTTTGCAAAAGCCCGGCGCCGATCAGCACGTCGTAGGCGCGCGTCCCCAGGCTGACGTTGACGGTGCGGTGTGCTGCCATGGTTTCTCGCAAAGGCGTGTTGGGTATGGCCGTGGGAACGGAGGCAGGCACGTTGTCTGGCGCCGACGCGAACGGCATCGCAGCCAACCGGCCTATGATTTCCGAGACGATGACGTCATGCGGTTCGTCGCGGCTTTCAACCGTCATGTCGGCTTCGGCATAGACGGGGTAGCGGCTCTCGATCAGTTTCCGCATTGTGGCTTCGGGATTTCCGGTGCGCAACAGCGGTCGCGTATCGCGCTTCGAGACGCGGCGCATCAGCACGGGAAGATCGGCGCGGAGCCAGATTGAAATGCCGGTGTCGCGCACGCGCTGGCGCGTTTCCTGGTTCATGTAAGCGCCGCCGCCCGTCGCCAGAACTTGCGCGCCGTTGGAAAGCAGGCGGGCAATCACCTTGCGCTCGCCATCGCGGAAATGGTCTTCGCCGTGATCGGCGAAAATGTCGTTGATGGTCTTTGCTGCAGCGCGCTCAATCTCATCGTCGGCGTCGATAAACGGCAACGACAGCCGCGCGGCAAGGCGTTTGCCGATCGACGACTTGCCGCAACCCATAAGACCGACCAGCACGATCGGGCGGCGGCCAAGGCGGCTCTTGATCAGGTCAACCGCTTCTATATCGGTCATACGGGGTCTTTCGCGCCGCCGGGGGAAAGCGATCCATTTTAACTCAACCGGGCTTCCGGCCACTTGCCAGCGCCGCCGGACGCCGTCATGCCATGATCCGAAAGTGCCTGCAAATCTGAACCTTGCCGGGATGTGTGGACGGCGCGTACGGGGGCGTTACTAAAAAGCTTTTTATGGCCGACCGATATGCAGTCATATTCGCGACACCTTGGGCACCCAGACACCGTCCGGATTGGGACAACGACATGCCAAGCCTCTTCCGGTTTCTATTCGTTTTGAGCTCGCTCGGCGCTGTTATTCTGTCCGGGCTGTATGTGCTTGCGACACGCTATGAGCCCGAACAGCAGATGTTCAGCAAACCCGTGCAGAACGTTAAAATCCGCCGCGACGTTCAGGCTCCATAAAGTCAGCCATGCCCGCAAAAACACTTAGCCTGTTGCTTGCCGTGGTGCTTGCCACTGGAACCTTACCGGCGTTCCGCACTGAAGCCGGCAATGGACCGGGCACGCCGCGAACGCCAGGGCTAACTGCTCCAGCCCGCGAAGCGGTGATGCAGGACGCGATCCCGCCGCCGGTCGAAAAAGGCGAATTAGCGCCTGTCATGGCGGCGGATGGCTCCGGCCTGCCCTATGAGCTGTGGCGGGGGCTCGACAACAACGCCATCGAGACCCTGATCAAAGATCTCGAAATCCCGCCACGCTCGCCAGCGCTACACAACTTATGGAAGCGGCTGATCACATCAAACGTTGCCCCCGCGTCAGGGCAAGCGGCTGATGCGGCCTTCACCGCGCTGCGATTGGAAGTTCTCTATCGCTCAGGGCTTGCGGCTGAGGCGGCGACCGAGCTTGCCAAGCAGCCGCCTGCGACCGAGCGGCTGATCGCGACGCTTGCGGCGCGCAACGAACTGGCGTCCGGCAATCCGGCGAAGGCGTGTGAGTTGGCACAAGCGTCGACTGGGCTGAAAGGCGCTATGCCGCCGCGCATCAAAGCCCAGGCGATCCTGCTGTCGGGCTATTGCGCGGCGATGGCTAACGATACGGCGTCGGCCGGACTTGCGGCTGAGCTGGCGCGCGAAGCGGGCCAAGAGACATCGCCCGGTCTCGAAGCACTCGACGCCATTTCGATCGGTGCGAAGCCGAAATTCACAGCCGCCAAAACTGTGACGCTGCTCGACTACCGCCTGATGGAGCGCACTGGTGGCACGGTTGCGAAGGACGTGCTCGATAAGGCTGAACCGGCGCTGCTCGTTGCGCTCGCAGCGGACACAGCCGTTCCGGCTGACGTGCGCCTCAACGCCGCCGAACGTGCAGCGCGGCTGAATGCGCTGGCCCCCGATGCACTCGCCGCGGTTTATCGCGTTCGTGATGGCACCGCGACGGCCGACGCACTTCTCGCGGGCAACCAGACTTCAAACGCGGCGCGGCGTGCTGGACTGTTCAAGTCGGCGGACGCCGAGCAGACGCCGATGAAAAAAACCCGGCTGATGCGGGCGCTGCTGGATGATGCCAAACGGCAAGGCTTGCTGTTCCAAACCTTGCAGATGCTGGCGCCCATCGCCGCGACACTCAATCCGCAGCCGGAGATCAGCTGGTTCGCGGAGACGGCGACCGAAATCGGTCTTGCGTCGGGTGATCTCGAACTGGCGCGGCGCTGGATTGCGCTAGGCGGTGCGCCGGGTGGGGGCGGCGGCAGCCTCGATCACTGGCTGGCGCTGGCCGACATCGCCGATCCAGCATTGGCATCGCGCGGCGCGAGCCTCACGGCGCTTGAAAAGCTGGCGATCACGGGACGTTTTTCGCCCGACGCCTTGCATCGCCTCGCGACCGTGCTCGACGCGCTTGCCTACCAGGTGCCGATCCCGCTGTGGGACGCCGCCAGCCGCGCGCCTCAGCCGAACGGCGGATATTTGCCGGCGACCGGCGTGTTGAGCGAACTCCAAGACGCGGCAAAGAAAAAAGAATTCGGACGGACCGTGCTGCTGGCGATGAAGGCGCTCGGGGCTGACGGCGCGGAAGGCGCGCACATGATCGCGCTTGGTGATAGCATCCGTGCACTTAAGCGCGCCGGATTAGAGGCCGACGCGCGCCGCCTTGGCGTCGAGGCCCTATTGGGGTCGTGGCCGCGCACGGCGATCAACTGAGGCGCTGATGACATGACGGGGGCGATGACGGGGGCCGAAAATCATCTCGCCGCGTTCCTTGAAATGATTTCGTCCGAGCGCGGCGCGGCGCCGAATACGCTTGATGCTTACGAGCGCGACCTTTCGGATTTTCTAAGCTTCCTCGATATCCGCGCGCGTGCCCCGCTTGCGGCCAACGCTAAAGATATTCAGGCCTATCTGGCACATATGACGGCTGAAGGTTTGGCGGCGACATCACGCGCCCGGCGGCTGTCGTCGGTGCGGCAGTATTTCAAATTCCTCGCCGCTGAAGGGTTGATTGTGACCGATCCGGCGAGCGGGCTCTCCGGGCCGAAACGGCAGCGCGCCCTGCCGCGGACGCTGAGCGTTGCCGAAGTCGATCGCTTGCTGGAGGCGTCCGCCAAACGCAGCGCCGGGCAAGAGGGCCGGAATTTATTCCGGGTGTTGCGATTTCATTGCCTGCTCGAAATTTTGTATGCGACCGGAATGCGCGTGACAGAACTGGTGTCGCTGCCACGGTCTGTTTTGCGCGGCGATAGGCGCATTCTGACGATCAAGGGCAAGGGCGGACGCGAGCGGCTGGTGCCGTTGAACCCGGCGGCGCGCGAGGCGCTGGACAAGTATCTCGTGGTTTCGGGCCGGTTCGATAATTCACAATGGCTGTTTGCGTCGAAGGCGGCAGAAGGCCACGTCACGCGGCAAGGGTTTGCGCAGGACTTGAAGGACGTGGCGCAGGACGCCGGCCTTGATGGGACGCGTGTATCGCCGCACGTGCTTCGTCATGCGTTTGCATCGCACTTGCTGGATCGCGGGGCCGATTTGCGCGCCGTGCAGCAGTTGCTGGGACACGCCGATATTTCAACGACGGAAATTTATACGCACGTGCTGCAGGAGCGTTTGAAGAAACTCGTCAACGAACATCATCCGCTGGCGAAGAAGTAAGTTCCAGCCCCGTCATGCCGGCGGAGGCCTGTACACACGACAGGAATCATCAAGCGTGATCTTGAGAACTGCTTCTCCGGTACAGAAGAGAACCACCAACATCGGCGATGCTTGTCGTGGGTCACGGCCTGCGATGCCTATGGCATCGTCGCTTGCGCGACGCCGGGATGACGGCTGAAGCGTCCAACGGGGATAACTTTCTTTCGCGTTTACGTTGATTTGAGTGGAGCGCAACGCTCCAACGTGCTATTCTTGGTAAGGTGCCGAGAGGTAATCCAAACGCCGGTTTGCGAAAAGCGAGCCGGCGTTTTGCGTTGGTGGGTCTCTGCCGTCATCCTCGAACGGGCGAGCCCGCGAGACCGTTCGGGGATCCAGCGTGAAGCGAGCCGAAGGCACGACATTGATTTTGCGATAGGGAGTTTATGCGCTGGATCCCCGGCCATCGTGCGCAAGTGCAGTGCGCACTCGGCCGAGGATGACGAAGCGGAGGCCAGGATGCTATGCATCGTGAAACATCGCAACAGCATCCGGAGCAACACATGAGCCGCCTGTACGGAGACAACCACCGCGCCATGCAAATGGCGTTCGACACGCGCGGTCTTGCCGATCGCATCGAAATGATCGCGGTGAAGCCGGAAGTCGACGACATGGCGAAGGCATTCATCACCAGCCGCGATATGTTTTTCCTGACCACAATCGACCACATGGGCCGCCCGACAGTTTCCTACAAAGGCGGTACGCCGGGGTTCGTCAAAGTACTCGATGCCAACACGATTTTGTTCCCGAGTTACGACGGCAACGGCATGTACCTGTCGATGGGCAATATCGCCGGCAACCCGGAAATCGGCATGCTGTTTATCGATTTCGAAAAGCCGTTCCGCCTGCGCTTGCAGGGCCGCGCCGAAGTGATCGTCAGCGGCCCGGAGGTCGATCAGTTCAAAGAGGCGGAGATGGCGATCAAGGTGCGCGTCCACGAGACGTGGATGAACTGCCCGCGCTATGTGCACCGGATGCAGAAACTGCAATCGTCGCGCTATGCGCCGGGCGTCGAAGCCGAGACGCCGTTCTGCGAATGGAAACGCATTGATGGATTGCAGGACGTGGTGCGCAAGGGCGAAGCTGAGACGGTTGCCAAAATCGGCATGACGACAATCGATGACTGGATGGGCAAGGTGATGACGGGGGATAAGGGGGCTTAGTTCACCCACCGGCGCAGTTGGCCCTCGCCGCTATTCAGGTGGATCGAGGTCTTTGAGAACACGCGACCGCGACTGATCCAGCGACTTGAAACAGCTGATATCGTCGCAGTAGCGATTGCGCTGACTCAGCCAGTTTTTCTGTTCGCTGCGATAGCGGCGAGCGCGGCAACGGCGAGGCACAGCCGGAGGGCGTTTTTCTAGTATGTCGAAATCATCAGCATCGTGTCACCCTGCCAATCAGCCTCGTTACGAATGAGCCCAGCGTTCCCGGCGACGCGCCTGATCTCGACGCCCGAAGAACTTGCTGACACGCGCGCGAGTTGTCCAATACTATCGCAGGCCGAGATGAGGAGATGCCGTTGCGGTACGCTTGGTTTGGTCTGGTATTGCTGCTGGGAATGTCCGGCGTTTCTGGCGCGCTGTGCGCTGAGCCCGATCAGCCGTGCGATGGCGTTAGCGATGTGCAAAAGCAACAGGCGGTAAATCAGGCTGCCGGTTTTGTTGCCAAGACTTGGGTCGAACGCGGTCCGGACTGGCACACCGTTTTTGAGTCAGTGGCAATCAAGAAAAGTCCATTTGCCTTGCCCAATGACGCCGCCGGCACACCGGCCACAAAGGGCTACATCTGGGCGCGGGATGTCAGCTGCAGCATAAAGCCTGGCGCAGAAAGTTCGATTTATAAAATCGCCTACACGGCAGCGGCCGTGCGATTCAACCAAGACAATCTCGGCTGGTCCAAGCCGCTGAAGAAGGCCCTGGTGATCGCGCTTGAGGTGTCTTTCATGGAGGACCAATGGTCGATCGCCGACAAAAGCGCAGAGTTCTCGGTGTTGCTGGCAGGCGACGTTCAGCGATTACCGAAGCCGGACGAATTGCCGGATCCTAAGGCGTGGCCGGACAAACGGTGCAATGCGCCTAACCATTGGGCTGGTAAGGTCTGTGTGCCGGTTCAAAGTAGCGTATCACCTCGCTCGCCAAGCGCGGGACAGCCATGAGTTGGGAACGATGACGACGGCATTGAGAATTCTGGCCGGGGTGATGTGCGTATCGGTTATCGCAATCGGTGCTGCGCGCGAACTGGCGCCGGGGGCTGGCCATCGGCCGCTGCACATCAATTGCCCGCCCGGCAGTCATGGCCAACCGTGGCAGACCCAGACTGGCCAACGGCTCCGCGCGGCGCGCGCGGTGCGCGACGGCGTGTTGGTCGAGATGCAGGAACGGCGGCTCACAGCCGGACATCCTTCGCAGCCTCACGATACAAACCCCGCCACGCGCGGCGTATGGTGATCGCAATGCAATCGCCGCCCACACATGCAGCGGCAAGCACGGCGGGCGCATCGCGCCTTGGTCTCGCGGCGCATCCGCCGGGGCTATCGGCGCTGTTTTTCACCGAGCTGTGGGAGCGGTTTTCGTATTACGGCATGCGGGCGCTGCTGACACTGTTCATGGTCGCGGCCGTGACGGACGGCGGGCTCGGCTTTGCGACGGCAGACGCAGGCCGCATCTACGGCAACTACACGATGGCTGTGTACATGCTGGCGATACCGGGCGGGTTTATCGCCGACCGCTTTCTCGGTGCGCGCCGCGCCGTACTCTACGGCGGCTGGACGATCGCGCTTGGGCACTTCGCACTGGCGTGCCCGGCGATGCCGGCGTTTTACATCGGCCTGCTGTTGATCGCGCTCGGCACGGGGCTGTTCAAACCGAATATCTCGGCGCTGGTTGGTGCGCTGTACGCGCGGGATGATGTGCGCCGTGATGCCGGGTTCTCGATTTTCTACATGGGCATCAACATCGGTGCGTTTATTGCGCCGCTGATCACCGGGTTTTTGGCGCAAAGCGCGTGGTTCAAGGGCTGGCTGGCTGGCGCGGGTTTCGATCCAGCGAAAAACTGGCATTGGGGATTTGCGGCGGCCGGCGTCGGCATGACCGTCGCGATGCTGGTTTTTGCGCGGAATGCGCGGGGGCTTAGCGACGCGAGCGCGGACACGCCCGCGCCGGAGATAGGTGGCAGTGCGATCAAGCAGGGCGCGGCTGTGGCGAGCGGAACGCTGGCGTTGCTGGGTTTAGCGCTGGCATCCGACGTTGAAGGATGGCAGGGCCTGCGCTGGCTGTTTCTTGTGATGCCCGTTGCCGCGATCCTGTATGCGAGCCGGCAGCCGGGCGAGGACGCGCGGCGCTTGGCGGCCATCGGCGTGCTGTTCGTCGCTGCGATGATTTTCTGGGCCATCTTCGAGCAGG
>JANNSR010000165.1:0-1505 GCA_031402935.1 Hyphomicrobium sp.
CCGGCCCGCTGGAGCCGTGCGAGACGACGCTGTTGGTCATTCGCGAGCAGGATCAATGGCTGCGCAGCGTGCCGGCGCCTGGTGGCCGCATACCGTTCACGCCGCGTTATAACGGCGTGGCGCCGCCGGACGAGCAGCAAACCAAACTCGGCAGCGACAAGCAGACCGCGGTGATGCCGCGCCGCCGGGCACTACAATGCGATCTGGCGCGGGCGAGTTGCCGCAGGTTTGCATCCCTGCAAGTGAAGGCGGCAAAGAAGCGCGCTGTGATTGCAGCGAGGGAAACGGGCCGCCGCAACGCTGCAATCCGGCCGCAGGGCTGAGCCCATCGCGACAAGCGGCTTGCCGCAATCCTCTCAGCCTGCGATAGAGCCCGCTGACCAATAAAGATTCATGTTAGCACAGGCGATCCATGGCCGGACCGAGCACGTCGAAAAGAGTTGAGAATTTCCTCGAGCAGTCGCTGTTCAGCTCGCGCTGGCTATTGGCGCCGTTTTATTTTGGCTTAGCGCTGTCGCTGATCCTGCTGCTGATCAAGTTTGTCGCCGAATTCGCGCATCTGGCCTTGCACGCGTTTTCATCGACGGAATCAGACGTCATCCTGGGCGTCTTGACCCTGGTCGATCTGGCGCTGACGGGATCACTGCTGATCATTGTGATTTTTTCGGGTTACGAGAATTTCGTCTCGAAGATCGATCACTCCAATCACACGGATTGGCCCGAATGGATGGGCACGATCGATTTTGCGGCGCTGAAACTGAAGCTACTGTCGTCGATCGTGGCGATCTCGGGCATTCAGTTGCTCAAGAAATTCATGTCGATCAGCACCGTCACGCCGGAGTCGGAGCGGACGCTGTATTGGATGGTGGTCATTCACTTGACGTTCGTGATTTCAGCCGTGCTGCTGGCGCTGTCGGACCGCATTGCCATGCATGGCGGCGGGCACGCGGCGCCTGCATCGGGGATGGCTGTGCCGCCGTCGAGCACCGGCGGTCACTGAAGCCGGCACTTTGTCGAAAACAGAGCTAAGACCCCCTCACCCCGCCCTCTCCCCAAGGGGAGAGGGAGAAGCCGGCGCTGGCGGCCGGCGCGCGGAACGCGTGTCGTCAGCGCCAACGAAAAAGTACGCCCATCACTCCATCTTGCCATGGCAGTGCTTGTACTTTTTGCCTGAGCCACACGGGCAAACGGCGTTGCGCGAGACGCGGCCCCAGGTTGCGGCATCGTTTGGGTTCACATCACCTTCGGCCTTGCGGACTTGCAGCGGCGCGCGTTTTTCGGGTTCCGGCGGGACGAAGCGGCGGGCGCGAGCGCCTGAGATCGCCGCATCCGCCATGGCCAGTTCCGGATCGAATTCATCAAGCCCGGTCGTGGCGTCGACGTGGTGGGCTTCCATCGGCGGAAGCTCTACCGGCTGGAGTGCCGGCTGTTCTTCCGGCGGCGCCAGTTCGACGTGCATGAGCTGGCCGGTGACGTTCTCGCGCAAGCGCCCGAGCATGCTCTCG
>JANNSR010000166.1:0-69402 GCA_031402935.1 Hyphomicrobium sp.
GTCCGGCAGCACGACATCGGCGCCCGGTTCGCTTTCACCCGGAAACGTGATGCCGAGATCGACCATCAGCCATTGCCGCGACGGCGCAGGCCCGAAGCCGTAGAGGTAGACGTTCATACCGATTTCGCCGAGCCCGCCGAGCGCCAAAAAGACGAGTTCATCCGAGCCCTTTGGCCCGCGCGCCGTGCGCTTCGGTTTGGTGTTCATTGCCCGCTGCCTTGGTGTGTGGAGGCAATGAGTGCAACATCGCCATAGGTGATTGCTTGAATATGTCCGGAAACTTCGGCCAGCAGCGCGCCGGAGCCGTCGAGCCCCTGGTACGTACCGGACATTGGTCCGCTGACCGTTTGAACTGTAATCGCTTCGCCAAGTGCGCCAGCGCGCGCCATCCACGCCTCGCGGACAGCTGCAAAATTGCGGCCATTGTCCCACTGGCCGAGCCCGTTTTCGAGATGCCCGGCAAGGGAAGCGCGCACGTCCTCCGCCGTCACGCTGGCGCCATTCGCGGCAAACGACGTCGCCGCGCGCCCGAGATCATCGGGGTGCGATGCGATATTCAAGCCAAACCCTAGTACCGCCAGGAAGCCGGGCTCCCCGCGCGCAGACGTCGTTTCGACCAATATGCCTCCCGCCTTTGCGGTGCCAATCAACAGATCATTGGGCCATTTGAGACGAATACCAATCGTTTCCGCAAGAGGCGATATGGCGCGCACGGCATCAAAAAGTGCAATTCCGGCGATTAGTGCCAGTTCTCCCGCCTGATGAGCAGGCGCCTGGCTGATTATAGCAAGGCTAGCGTGGAGGTTTCCGGGCGTCGAGGCCCACGTCCGCCCGGCACGGCCCTTACCCGCCGTCTGACGTCCCGCGACGACCCACAGCGGCAGCACCTCGCCCGCCAACGCGAGGCGCAGGGCATCGGCATTGGTCGATCCGGTTTCTGACAGGCGTAGGATGCGTGGACCAGAAGCGCTCATGAAGTAGTCCCGGCAGCCTGCGTCACGGCCCCGGCACAAGAGACGCCGCCGCCGCCGTCGCAGCGTCCACCAGCGACCCGCCGATAAACGGCAGCACAAACAACGCTACAAATATTGCAGACAGTGCCATCACTGCGAAGGCCTTGGCTTCCACCGGCGCGAAGCGTTCGGCGGCTTCGTCAAAAAACATGATCTTGATAATGCGCAGATAGTAGAACGCGCCAACCACGCTCGCCACGACGCCAATGACCGCGAGCGGATACAGCCCAGCCTTGATTGCCGGCAGGAACGCGTACCACTTGGCCCAGAAACCGGCGAGCGGCGGTATGCCGGCGAGTGAAAACATCAGCAACGCCAGAATCCCCGCAAGCCGCAAGTCCGTGTTCGCAAGGCCTGCAAGCTCAGAAATATCCTCAACGTTCTTGTCCCCGCGCCGCATGGACAAAATGCACGCAAACGTACCAAGCGTCATGGCAACATAGATCGCCAGATAAATCAGTACGCCCGCCGTGCCCTCAGCGTTGTTCGAAGCCAACCCGACGAGCGCAAAGCCGACGTGCCCGATGGACGAATACGCCATCAGCCGCTTGATATTCGTCTGCCCGATGGCCGCGAAGGCGCCGAGCACCATTGAGGCTATCGCCAGAAAAATCACGATCTGCTGCCACTGCGCCGCGACTGTTGGAAGGCCCGACTGCGTGAACCGAAGTAACAGTGCCATGGCCGCGACCTTTGGTGCTCCGGCGAAAAACGCTGTCACCGGCGTCGGCGCGCCTTCATATACGTCCGGCGTCCACATGTGAAACGGCACGGCCGAGACCTTGAACGCCAAGCCGACCATCACGAACACAAGGCCCGCGATCAGCCCAATATTCGCGCTCATGCCATCAGCCTTAGCGGCGGCTGCGATCTCGACGTACCCGGTCGATCCTGTGATGCCGTACAGCAGCGACGCGCCATAAAGCAGCATGCCCGACGACAGCGCACCGAGAACGAAATACTTTAGACCCGCCTCGCTGGATCGCACATCGTCGCGCTTGAACGCCGCGATGACATATAGCGCCAGAGATTGCAATTCGAGCCCGAGATAGAGTGCGATCAGGTCGTTCGCCGACACCATCATCATCATGCCGAGCGTGGCGAGCAGAACCAGCACCGGATATTCGAACAGGAGCACCTTGGCGCGGGCAAAATCATCAAACGTCATCAGCAGCGTCAACCCAGCCGCGACCAGCACCAGAACCTTGAGAAACCGCGTCAGGCCGTCGGTCACGAACGCGCCGTCAAAGGCGACTCCGTTCGCCGCCGGTCCCGCAACAACGGCAACCAGAGCAGCAAGCAGCACACCGATGGCCAGCCACGACACCGTCCGCCCGGCCGCATCACTATCCCGCGTAAACGCGCCGAGCATCAGCAGCGCCATGGCGCCGATGGCCAGTATCAATTCCGGCAGCACCGGCGCGGCAGGTGAGAAATCCATAGTCCTGTTCCTTAAGGCGCCGCCAGCATGGCTGCCGCAGGCTTGATCGCCGCTTCATAATTCTGCACCAGGTTTTTGACCGACGCCGCCGTCACGTCCAGCACGGGGGCCGGATAGACGCCGTAGAAAATCGTCAGGATCACCAGTGGCGCCAAAATCGCCATTTCGCGCGGTGACAAATCGAGCATGCCCTTCAGGCTCGCCTTATCCAACGACCCGAAAATGACGCGGCGATAAAGATAGAGCGCATATGCCGCCGACAGCACAACGCCAGTTGTCGCAAATATCGCCACCCAGGTATTGGCCTTGAAGGCTGCCAGCAGCGTCAAAAATTCTCCGACAAAGCCGCTGGTGCCGGGTAGCCCCACGTTTGCCATCGTAAACACCATGAAGGCCAGCGCATAATTCGGCATCCTCTCAACTAGGCCGCCATAAGCCGAAATCTCGCGCGTGTGCATCCGGTCGTAAACAACGCCGACGCACAGGAAAAGCGCCGCCGAGACAATACCATGCGACAGCATCTGGAAAATTGCCCCATCGATGCCCTGCTGGCTCGCTGTAAAAATGCCCATCGTCACAAAGCCCATGTGGGCAACGGAGGAGTAGGCAATCAGCTTCTTGATATCCTCCTGCACCAAAGCGACCAGCGAAGTGTAGATGATGGCGACAATCGACAAGGTGAACACGAATGGCGCTAGATCGGCGCTCGCGATCGGAAACATCGGCAGCGAGAAGCGCAGAAACCCATAGCCGCCCATTTTAAGCAGAATGCCGGCCAGAATAACCGAGCCCGCCGTCGGCGCCTCGACGTGCGCATCGGGCAGCCACGTATGCACCGGCCACATCGGCATCTTGACGGCGAACGAGGCAAAGAACGCCAGCCACAGCCACCACTGCATTTCGGCCGGAAACTTAGTCGCCAAAAGCGTTGGGATATCCGACGTGCCCGCATGCCAGTACATCGCCATCATGGCGAGCAACATCAGCACCGATCCAAGCAGCGTATAGAGGAAAAACTTGAAACTTGCGTACACGCGCCGCTTACCGCCCCACACCCCGATGATCAGGAACATCGGGATCAGCCCGCCCTCGAAGAACAAATAGAACAGCACGAGGTCGAGCGCACAGAACACGCCGAGCATCAGCGTTTCGAGGACAAGGAACGCGATCATGTATTCCTTGACGCGCTCGTCGATGGCTTCCCAGCTGGCGAGAATGCACAGCGGCATCAGGAACGTCGTCAAAATCACGAACAGCATCGAAATGCCATCGACGCCCATCTTGTATTTGAGCGGCCCGAGCCAGGCGTATTCCTCAACGAACTGGAAGCCCGCGCTGGTCTTATCGAAATGCCACCAGATCAGCAGCGACACAAAAAACGTGATCAGCGTCGTCCACAAAGCCACCCAGCGGGCGTTGCCGTCGGCTTCCTTGTTCAGCAACGCGATAATCAGTGCGCCGGCCAGCGGCAGAAACGTCACGACGGAGAGGATGTTGGTCATTTCACACCCCCGCCGAACATTCCGCCCGTGAGGCCTGCACCGAAGGTCAGCCATGTCAGCAGCGCCGCGACGCCGATCAGCATTGCGAAGGCGTAGTGATAGACGTAGCCCGTCTGGAGTTTCACGACGCGGCCCGTGACGCGCCCGACGCCCGCCGCCGTGCCGTCGATGGCGCCATCGATGACCGCGCCATCGCCACCCTTCCAGAAGAAGCGGCCAATGGCGAATGCGGGCCGGACGAAAATGAGATCGTAGAGTTCGTCGAAGTACCACTTATTGAGCAGGAACAGATAAACCGGTTTGAACGCACGTGCGGTCGCCGCCGGCAGCCACGGCGCGCCGATGTAATAGACCCAGGCAACCGCAAAGCCCGAAAGCATCGCTGCAAACGGCGCCCAGCCGACCCACTTCGGGATCTCGTGCATGTCGCGCAAGATGTGGTTGCCTTCACCGCGGAACAGCGACGCGCCCCAGAACGCGCTTTCGTGTTGGCCGATGAAATACCCGGTGAACACGGCACCCGCAACAATTGCACCTAGGGCCAGAACGGCCAGCGGCACCAGCATCGACGGCGGGCTTTCATGCGCGTGGTCATAGGTTTCGTGACCGGCGCGCGTGTCGCCGAAGAACGTCATGAACACCAGCCGCCAGGAATAGAACGACGTCATGAACGCGGCTGCCACCAGCACCCAGAAGGCGTAGTTCTCGGGCGTGTTTGCCGCGTAAGCCGCTTCGATGATCGCGTCCTTGGAGTGGAAGCCTGCGAATCCAGCGAGATGTGGAATGCCGACTCCCGTCAACGATAACGTGCCGATCGTCATCGCCGCGAATGTCAGCGGAATCTTGTGGCGCAGCCCGCCCATGTTGCGCATGTCCTGCTCGTGGTGCATGGCGTGGATGACAGAGCCCGCGCCCAAGAACAACAGCGCCTTAAAGAACGCGTGCGTGAACAAATGAAAGATCGCCGCGCCATAGGCGCCGACGCCGCAGGCAACGAACATGTAGCCGAGTTGCGACCAGGTTGAATAGGCAATCACCCGCTTGATGTCGTTCTGGACGAGGCCGACGGTTGCGGCGAAAAATGCCGTCACCGCGCCGACCAGCGTCACGATTTTCAAAGCCTCTGGCGCGAACTCGAAGACCGGCGACAGCCGCGCCACCATGAACACGCCCGCCGTCACCATTGTCGCGGCGTGGATCAGGGCGGAGACCGGCGTCGGGCCTTCCATGGCATCCGGCAGCCAAGTGTGCAGCAGGAATTGCGCGCTCTTGCCCATGGCGCCCATGAACAGCAGAAGCGCAATCGTCGTGACGATATCGACCTCGTAGCCAGCGAACGAAAAGGTCTTACCCGCCGCACCCGGCACCGCCGCGAATATGGGATCGAGATTGATCGTCTTGAAGACGAAGAACAGCGCGAATATGCCAAGCGCGAAGCCGAAATCGCCAACGCGGTTGACTATGAACGCCTTGATCGCCGCCGCGTTAGCCTCAGGCTTCTTATACCAGAAGCCAATCAGCAGGTACGACGCGAGGCCGACGCCCTCCCAGCCAAAGAACATCTGCAGCAGGTTGTCGGCGGTCACCAGCATCAGCATGGCAAAGGTGAACAGCGAGAGATACGCGAAGAAGCGCGGCCGGCTATCGTCCTCGTGCATGTAACCGATGGAATAAAGGTGTACGAGCGCCGACACCGTCGTCACGACAACCAGCATAACCGCCGTCAGCGTGTCGATGCGCAGCGACCACGAGGTATCGAGTTCGCCGGACGTGATCCAGCGCATCACCTGAACTTTGTGCGTCTCGTGCCCAAAGCCAACCTGCACGAACGCCACCCATGACAGCACGGCGGCGATCATCAGCAGCGCGGTCGTGATGATCTCGCTCGGCTTATCGCCGATCACGCGGCCGAACAGGCCTGCGATCAGTGCGCCAAGCAGCGGCAGGAAGACGATTGCGGTGTAGATCATTCCCGCCTTAGCCCTTCATCATACTGATGTCCTCAACCGCGATCGAGCCGCGATTGCGGAAGTACACGACGATGATCGCGAGGCCGATGGCTGCCTCTGCCGCAGCCACCGTCAGGATGAATAGCGCGAAGACTTGTCCAACCAGATCGCCATTGAAGTGCGAGAACGCCACGAGATTGATATTGACGGCCAGCAGCATCAGCTCGATCGACATCAAAATGACGATGACATTCTTGCGATTGAGAAAGATGCCGAAAATGCCGAGCGTGAACAGGCACGCGGCAACCGTCAGGTAATGGCCAATGGTGATGGTCACTCCTTAACCTCCACCGGCGCGCTTGTTCCGCCGAAGGCGCCCAACAACCACGCGACGAAACCAATCGCCATCGCCACCATCACGATCCCAAACACACGTTGGCCAAACGTGCCGCCGCTCGCGGTGCGCGCCGCGCGGTTCGCTTCCCTCTCCTGGTCGGCTCTCTGACGCCGCGCTTCATCGAGCGAGGTCACGTTCGGATCGTGGTTTCCGTTACCCTTCGTCACTCCGCCGCCTCCTTCGCCCGCGCCGCCGCCGGAATGACGCTGCCGCCGCTCGGCACCTTCACAACTTGCAACGCGGTCTTCGGCCCACGCGCCACTTGCTCGGAAATCGACTGCCGCTTGACGCCCTCGCGGTGGCGCAGCGTCAATACAATCGCACCAATCATCGCGACCAGCAGGATCATGCCCGCCGCCTGGAAGAAATAGACGTACTTGGTGTAAATGATCCGCCCGAGCGCTTCGGTGTTCGTCAGTTCGGACGGGATCGCCGCCGCGGTCCGCCCCGGCGCAGTGACGAGGCCCTGGAAGGCGAACAATGCGATCAACTCCGCCAGCACCACGCCGCCAACGAGGGCGCCAACTGGCGCGTTCTTGATAAACCCGGCTTTCAGTTCTGCAAAATCAACATCTAGCATCATGACGACGAACAGGAACAGCACCGCCACCGCGCCGACGTAGACGACGATCAGCAGCATCGCCAGGAACTCGGCGCCAAGCAAAACGAACAACCCCGCCGCGTTGAAAAACGTCAGGATCAGGAACAGCACGGCGTGCACGGGGTTCTTGGCGACGACTACCGCCGCCCCCGACGCAATCGCGAGCGTGCTGAACATATAGAAGAAGGCTGCCGTTGCCATCGAGTGTCCTCTTATCCCCTCTCCCCGTTCCAATAACGGGGAGAGGGTTAGGGTGAGGGGCGGCCTCACGTTCGAATATGCCGCCGCCCCACACCCCAGCCCTCTCCCCATAACGCCCCGAAAGGCGCTATGGGGAGAGGGAGTTGTCCTCACCTATATTTCGCATCGAGTTCGATATTCTTGGCGATCTCGCGCTCCCAGCGATCACCATTCGCGAGCAAGCGGTCCTTATCGTAAAACAGCTCCTCGCGCGTTTCGGTCGCGAACTCGAAGTTCGGCCCTTCGACGATGGCGTCAACCGGGCATGCCTCCTGGCATAACCCGCAATAGATGCATTTGGTCATGTCGATATCGTAACGTGTGGTCCGCCGCGTACCGTCGTTGCGGCGCGGACCGGCCTCGATCGTGATCGCCTGCGCCGGACAGATCGCCTCGCACAGCTTGCAGGCGATGCAGCGTTCCTCGCCATTCGGATACCGGCGCAGCGCATGCTCGCCACGGAAGCGCGGGCTCAGCGGCCCCTTCTCAAACGGATAGTTCAGCGTTTTCTTTGGTGCAAAAAAATACCGCATCGACAGAAAGAACGCCGAAACGAACTCCGCCAGAAACAACGATTTTATGCCGCGAGCGATGTTCATTAGGCTAATCCGGACCTCATGCGGGAAACATAATCGGCGTCAAAAAGAAGCCGAGCAAGGGAAAGATGACGAGATCGGCCTTGGCGATCAGCCGTAGCAAATCCCGGGATTTAGCGGTGCCTGAGTCTTTCCGCGCGCTCATGGTGGCCGCCACCTTCTGCAAGCCGATGTACTGCGCCAACCCAAACGCGAGGCCCACGGCAAGTCCAATGATCGATCCCGTCATGGCGCATCCTTCATGGGGCGAGGCCTCCGAAATGCAGCACGCTTGCGGTCACAACAACCATAGCCAGCGACAGCGGCAGGAACACTTTCCACCCTAGCCGCATCAACTGGTCGTAGCGATAGCGCGGCACGAATGCCTTCACCATCGCAAACATGAAGAACACGAACACGCATTTGCCAATGAACCAGAAAATGCCGGGCACCCAGTTGAATGGCGCTGCATCGACCGGCGGCAGCCAGCCGCCAAGGAACAGGATCGTCGTCATCGCGCACATCGTCGTGATCGCGACGTACTCGCCCAACATGAACAGGAGGTACGGCGTCGAGGCGTATTCGACCATAAAACCGGCGACGAGTTCACTCTCCGCTTCTGGCAAGTCGAACGGCGGCCGGTTCGTCTCGGCCAAAGCTGAGATGAAAAACACGACAAACATCGGGAACAGCGCCAGCCAGTGCCAATCCAGCAGCGAATTGCCAAGGCCGAGCGACGTGCCGATGCCGGTCTTCTGCGCGTTGACGATCTCGGTCATGTTCAGCGACCCGACCAGCAGCAGCACGCAAATAATCACAAAGCCGATTGAGACCTCGTAGCTCACCATCTGCGCCGCCGAACGCAGTGCGCCCATGAACGGATACTTCGAATTCGACGCCCACCCGCCCATGATGATGCCGTAGACGCCGAGCGAAGAGATCGCGAGGATGTATAAAATCCCGACGTTCAAATCGGAAATGACCCACTTGCCGAGTGAGTTTTCGTTCACTGGGATCACAGCCCACGCGGCCAACGCGCACACCGCCGTCGCCAGCGGCGCCAGCAAGAACACGATCTTGTCGGCGCCCGCCGGGATCAGCGGCTCCTTCAGAACAAATTTCAGCAGGTCAGCGAACGATTGCAGCAAGCCGAACGGCCCAACCACGTTCGGACCCCGGCGAAGCTGCACCGCTGCCCAGACCTTGCGGTCCATCAGTAGTAGAAACGCGATGATGACCAGCAATACAACGAGCAACAGCAGCGAAAAGCCGATCAGGCTGAGAAGCATCCAGCCGTAGTCGCTCATGAATGTCTGTACGGCCTCGAACATCTGCTGTCCTTACTCCGCCGCCGACAGTTTCTGATCGCGTGCGTGACGCAGCTGGCTCATGCCGGCCATCACGGCGGACGCCCGCGCAATCGGGTTCGTCAGATAGTAGTCGGCAATCGCGCGGCCGAACGGTTCTGCCGACATCGCGCCCGATAGTTTGGCGAGCGTCTCAAGCCCGCTCACGGACCGCACCTCGACCGCGTCGAGGGCCGAAAGCTGCGGCGAAATCTTGTACATCGCCGCCCGCAACTCACCCAAGTTATCATACGGCAATGTTGCGCCGGCCTTCTGCGAGAGCGCCCGGAGAATAGTCCAGTCCTCCTTCGCGTCGCCTGGCGGAAACGCGGCCTTCGCCGTCATCTGGGCACGGCCCTCCGTGTTGACGTAGGTCGCGCTCTTTTCCGTATACGCGGCGCCCGGCAGCACGACGTCCGCTTTGGCGGCACCCGCATCGCCGTGGCTGCCCTGGTAGACGACGAACGCGGACCCGAGCTTTGAAAAGTCACATTCGTCAGCGCCGAGCAGGTAGACAACATCCATATCGCCACCGAGAATGCTGGCAGCATCTCGCCCGCCCTTGCCCGGCACGAATCCGAGATCGAGTCCGGCAACGCGCGCGGCCGTCGTATGCAAAACGTTAAATCCGTTCCACGCCGGGTCTTTACCGGCTGACGCATCGAGCGCAATGCGCGCCGCCGCCGACAGCACGGCAAGCCCATCGACCCGCGCGAACGCACCCTGCCCAACAATCACCATCGGGTGCTTCGCGGGCCCCAGCACATCGGCAAAAGGATGCCGGCCGTTGGCAATCTCCGCCAACGTCTCAGGTCCCGCGCCCAGATACTCCGCCGGATACGTGAGGTCGGCCTTCGCGCCCACGAGCCCAACCCTCAACGCACCCGTGCGCCAGCGCTTGCGAATGCGCGCGTTCAGCACGGCCGCTTCAAGCCGCGGGTTCGAACCAATGATCAGCAGCACATCCGCCTGCTCGATGCCGTCGATCGCCGCATTGAACACATAGCTGCCGCGCCCGAGTTTCGGATCGAGTTTGTCGCCGGCCTGCCGGCAATCGATATTTTTCGAGCCCATGCGCGCCAGCAAATCTTTGAGCGCGAACATCTCTTCCGCGCCGCAAAGGTCGCCGGCCATGGCGCCGAGCCGCTCGGACTTGGCAGCTTTCAGCCTGTCTGCGACAAGGTCAAGCGCCTCATCCCAGCTTGCGGGTTCAAGGCGGCCGTTCTTGCGCACATATGGCTGATCGAGCCGCTGCGTCTTCAAGCCGTCCGCCACGTGCCGCGTCTTGTCGGAAATCCATTCCTCATTCACGGCATCGTTGTTGCGCGGCAGAATGCGCATCACCGCGCCGCCGCGCGTATCGACGCGGATCGCAGACCCAACCGCATCCATCACGTCGATCGTCTCGGTGCCGGTCATTTCCCAGGGCCGCGCGTTGAACGCCCACGGCCGGTGCGTCAGCGCGCCGACGGGGCACAAATCGACGGCATTGGCGCTCATTTCTGACATGATGCCGTTTTCGAGATAGGTCGTGATCTCGGCATCCTCGCCGCGCGAAATGAGGCCCAACTCCTCGACGCCCGCAACTTCCGTCATGTAGCGAACGCAGCGCGTGCAATGAATGCAGCGCGTCATCATGGTCTTAATCAGCGGCCCGATGTGTTTTTCTTCGACCGCGCGCTTGTTTTCACTGTAGCGCGAGCCGCCGATGCCAAACGCCATTGCCTGATCTTGCAGGTCGCACTCGCCGCCCTGATCGCAGATCGGGCAATCGAGCGGGTGGTTGATCAGCAAAAATTCCATCACGCCTTCGCGCGCCTTTTTGACGAGCGCGGTATTTGTTGAGACGATCTTCGGTGAGCCATCGCGATTCGGCGGCAGATCGTTGACGATCATGGCGCAGCTCGCAATCGGCTTCGGCGAGCCCTGCACTTCAACGAGGCACATGCGGCAGTTACCGGCAATCGACAGCCGCTCGTGATAGCAAAAGCGCGGAATTTCCGAGCCAACGGCCTCGCACGCATGCATTAAGGTCGTGCCGTCCTCGACCTCAATCGGATGTCCATCGATGATCAGTTGCTTGGGCATACCTACTCCGCCGCCTCTCTGGCACGCGCCGCCTGATACTGATCAATCCGTGCCTCGATCACGGGGCGGAAATTTTTGATCAAACCCTGCACCGGCCACGCCGCTGCGTCTCCCAGCGCGCAAATTGTGTGACCTTCGACCTGCTTCGTGACTTCAAACAACAAATCGATCTCGCGTTTCTCGGCTTCGCCACGCTCCATGCGTTCGAGCACGCGCCACATCCAGCCCGTGCCCTCACGGCATGGCGTGCACTGGCCGCAGCTTTCATGCTTGTAGAAATACGCGATCCGCCTGATCGCGGCGATGATGTCGGTCGACTTGTCCATGACGATGACGGCTGCCGTGCCAAGCCCCGATCCAAGCTTACCGAGCGCATCGAAATCCATCGTGACGTCGGTCGCCTGCGCGGCCGTGATACAGCGCACGCTACTCCCACCCGGAATAACGGCCAGCAGATTATCCCATCCGCCGGTCACGCCGCCGCAATGCGTCTCGATCAGCTCCCGCATCGGGATGCCCATCTCTTCTTCAACAACGCAGGGCTTTTCGACGTGGCCTGAAATCTGGAACAGCTTGGTGCCGGTGTTGTTTGGTAGCCCAAGTCCCGCAAACCAATCCGAGCCGCGGCGCAGAATGTCGCCAACAACCGCGATACTCTCGACGTTGTTGATCGTCGTTGGCGCGCCCCACAGCCCGACGTTCGCTGGAAACGGCGGCTTCAAGCGCGGCTGACCCTTCTTGCCCTCCAAGCTCTCGAGCATCGCCGTCTCTTCGCCGCAGATATAAGCGCCGGCGCCGTGATGCACGAAGAGTTCGAAATCCCAGCCGTTCGAATTGCCCTTGCCGATCAGGTTCGCGGCATAGGCCTCGTCAACCGCGCGCTGGAACGCCTCGCGCTCGCGGATATATTCGCCGCGCACGTAGACGTAACAGGTGTGTGCCCGCATGGCATACGACGCGATCAGGGCGCCTTCGATCAGCAGATGCGGATCGTGCCTGAGAATTTCGCGATCCTTGCACGATCCCGGCTCGCTCTCGTCAGCGTTGACCACGAGATAACTCGGGCGGGTGTCGTTCTTCGGCATGAACGACCACTTGAGGCCCGTCGGGAACCCAGCGCCGCCGCGTCCGCGCAGGCCCGATTTCTTCACCTCATCGATAATCCAATCGTGTCCGCGCGCGATGAAATTGCGCGTGCCGTCCCACGCCCCGCGCGAGATCGCGCCCTTGAGGCCCGCGTCGTGGAAGCCATAGAGATTGCGGAAAATCCGGTCCCGGTCATGCAGCATCGTTTGCGCGCCTTCCCGCCGAGAATCCGGCCGCAATAAAAAAACTAATCGCTAACAGAAGCGCACCGGCGGCACCGAGCCACTGTTCGCCACCTGCCGCCCACGAAACGAGGGCAGACGCCGCCAGCGTCGTCAGGCACCAGTATTGTAGCAGGCTATGATCGCCCTCCGGCCAGATTGCTTCAACAAGCGCCGATAAGCCAAGCGTGCCGACCATCGCCACAAGCCAGCTGTCGGTTGGCGACAGGTGTCCGGCCATGAAGCGGGTCGCCGCGTGATAAAGCGCGAACGCCGCGACGGCAGCGATAACAAAGCGCATCGCCCGCACCCACGGTGCGCTCGAAATGGTCTGCCTGATGGTTCCAGGCGGTATTTTGTCAGGTTCGCTCATGGCTTCACCCTTTTGGCCTTTCGCCGATGCTGCTGCCGGGCCGCCAGCCGGTGCTGAGCTTCTCGCACTGCTCGATCCACTTGTCGCGCATCACCCGGCCTGCGAACCCGTCCATCTGGGTTTCGAACCACGCGACGTTCGCCGGTGTCCACCTGGCGACTTGATCGAAATGCCAGATACCGAGCCCGTTCAGCTGTTCAGCTAGTTTATCTGCGACGCCCCAGATCAGCCCAAAATCGTCGCCCTTGCCGCCGCGCGGCGCGCTGAGCAATTCCGGTTTTGCGTCGCCGCCGCTGACGCCAAACTGCGGCGCGCGCAGCACGGTTGACGCCTTCATGCGTGCGAGCTCGTCAGCGGACAGCGCCTTGCCGCCGCCGCGCTCGTTCAACTCCTTGACCAGTCCCGCGTTCGCCATCGCCGTCAGCGCCGCCGGACTGATCGGCGGTGTCACCACTGACGCAGGCGCTGCCGTCAACACCGGTGCATGTGCCGCGCTTGCCGTCTCTTCGAAGCGCTTGCGCCAAGCGCCGATGCCCGAGCCGTCGTATAGCGTTGCATCCGTCAACGTCGTCGCACCGCCTTCCGGGCACGACGCGATGCGCCCCGTTTGCGACCCCGGCGTCATCGGCTTGCCGAGCACGAAACCATCGATCACGGCTTCCAGCATCACCGGCGTCAAATCCTCGAACGTGTCCTTGCCGATCTGCACCACCGGCGCGTTGGCGCAATTGCCGAGGCACTCGACCTCTTCCCACGACAGCGTGCCGTCGGAGTTCAGTTCGTGGTGATGATCGGCGATGCGCCGCTTGCAGACGTCCACAAGCGCGTTCGAGCCGCGTAGCATGCACGGCGTCGTGCCGCACACCTGCACGTGGGCTTTGGTGCCGACGGGGCCCAGTTGAAACATCGTGTAGAACGTCGCGATCTCGAGACCACGAATGTAGGCCATCCCCAGCATGTCGCAGACGTAGCGGATGGCGGGCTCCGGCAACCACCCGCCGGCCTGCTCCTGCGCCCGCCACATCAGCGGTAAGATCGCGGCCGCCTGCTTTCCGGCCGGATACTTGGCAAGCTGCGCCCGCGCCCACACGATGTTCTCCGCACTAAATGCGAAGTATGCGGGCTGGTCAGGGTGCAGGCGGCGTACGGCCATTGACGGCTCCTCAGGGGCAAGCGTGCTTAACGCCCGATTGTACCGCCGCCCCAAATCGCGGGGATAAGTTTTTTTGGGAACGCGCCGGTCAGGGATTCTACGTTAAGATTAACCCTGCCTGGATCACCGGGTCTAGTACGTGGCCAGTACGTGGAAGGATGTCCCAACGCAAGCCGAACGCGCGTTCGCCAAAAGAACAGCACCCCGGACGCTAAGAGCCTCCAGGGTGCGACGAAAAGTGCGGTGCTGAAATTCGATTCGTGAGCGCCACGAGGGCCCGTCAGGGCTGCGTTGAAGGCGTCTCGGTCGCCGTGCCGGGCGGCGGCAACGTGTCCGGCTTCAGGATGCCGCGGCGCTTCAAAGTTTCGGAGGGTTGTTCGGTTGCCCACTTGCGCTCGTCATAGCCGAGCGGCACCGACAGCCAGCCGAGCAGCAACAAAAACGTCACCAACGGAACCAGGAACAGCGAGATCTGCGATCCAACGCGCAAGAACCCCGTCCACACCAGCGCCAAGATCAACCCGAAGGCGATGATGTACCAACCGCCATCATCGGCGCCGCGCGCGGTCGCGAACAGCAACCCTGCTGTCAGCCCTATGATTCCGATCAGCACGGGGATGATCGGCAGGTCGGCCTGCAGCGCACCCATCGGCCAGCCGTTCGAGCGGGCGAAAAGGCGGTAGGTAGCTAAGCTCAAACCCCAGCCCAAGGCTGCGACGGCGAGCAGGAAAAGGTTGTCCATAGGAGTCTCCGGAAGTCAGTCGGCATAATGTCTGGCGCCGGATTAGGATGGCGCTCATCCAAAAACCCGTCCGCACCCTTCTGCCAGGGCTTTGTGGCAACCGCTAGCCGGGAGTGTCGGGTGAGGTTAAAGGCGGCAAATCATCGTGACACACCGCTATCGGCTTCACGGTCCGATGGGACGCCGAGCCGGCTGCGGCACTCAACCGTGAAGGCCTTGAACTCCTCCATGATACCGGCACGAAGGTCTCGGTACTTCTCGTCGCCAAGGTCTTTGAGATCAGTGGCATTGTTTAGAAGGTTTTGGATATCAAGGGCGAGCGAAGCCGATTTGTGTCTGAGTTCAGCCTCGCTGATCAACTCGAGCACGGATAGATGCTCGTTGATGTCGGCATGCGTTTTCTTCACAAACGCACGTGCCGCTAAAATCTCTTCACGATCGGACTTCTCGACCACGGCCGACTGATCTGCCAATGCATTGACGTTCGACAAAAGCGGCCCGTATTTCGCTGCGACCCCCGCGCAGGCCTTTACGCGTTCCAGATGCAGATTGAGTTCGACATGGCTGTTCCGCCCCTGCCACATGATCAAAGACTGCGTGGTCGCCGCCAACACGGCAACCGCTGTCATCACGGTCGCAAATGCGTTTGAACCATTGGCCATGGGTACCCCACGCGCGCAAACTACCTATCAATCTCTCCAAACACGATATCGATGCTGCCCAAAATCGCGCTGACATCCGCCAGCATGTGTCCGCGATTCATATGATCCATGGCGGCGAGGTGCGGAAATCCGGGAGCGCGGATCTTGCAGCGGTACGGTTTGTTCGACCCGTCCGACACCAGATAAACGCCGAACTCGCCTTTCGGCGCTTCGACTGAGGCATACACTTCCCCTTCGGGCACGTGGAAACCTTCGGTGTAGAGCTTGAAGTGGTGGATCAGCGCCTCCATCGAGCGCTTCATCTCAGGCCGCGTCGGCGGCACAATTTTTTTATTCAAAGATGAAACTGGGCCGCGCCCATCCTCCGATGTTAGCTTGGCGCAGCACGCCTTCATGATTTTGACGCTCTCGCGCATTTCCTGCATGCGGATCAGGTAGCGGTCATAGCAGTCGCCGTTCTTGCCGATGGGGATGTCGAAATCGAATTCCGAATAGCACTCGTAAGGTTGCGATTTGCGCAAATCCCACGCCGCGCCAGAGCCTCGCACCATCACGCCCGAAAAACCGAGCGCAAAACATTCCTCCAACGACACAACACCGATATCGACGTTGCGCTGCTTGAAAATGCGGTTCTCGGTCAGCAGCCGGTCGATGTCGTCGACAACTTTGAGGAACGGATCGCACCACGCTGTAATGTCGTCGACGAGTTTCTCGGGCAAATCCTGATGCACGCCGCCGATGCGGAAATATTTGGCGTGCATGCGCGAGCCCGATGCCCGCTCATAAAACACCATCAGTTTTTCGCGTTCTTCAAAACCCCACAGCGGCGGCGTCAGCGCGCCGACGTCCATCGCCTGCGTCGTCACATTCAACAGATGCGACAGGATACGCCCGATCTCGGAATACAAGACGCGGATCAAACTTGCGCGCCGCGGCACGTCGAGGCCCAGCAGCTTTTCAGCAGCAAGGCAAAACGCATGCTCCTGATTCATCGGCGCGACGTAATCGAGCCGGTCGAAATAGCCGATCGCTTGCAGATACGTCTTGTGCTCGATCAGCTTTTCCGTGCCGCGATGCAGCAACCCGATGTGCGGATCGACGCGCTCAACCACTTCGCCGTCCAATTCAAGCACCAAGCGCAGAACGCCGTGCGCCGCCGGGTGCTGCGGCCCGAAGTTGATGTTGAAGTTGCGGATTTCCGTTTCGGCCATTGCCCTACCCTGCCTTGCGCGTGATCGGCGCCAACCGCGCCCGCTTAGCTTTTTCGTTGACGCGCGCTTCGTACTTCTCCCAGTTAACGATCATACGCTGATGATCCCCCTCGCCGATCAGGTCGAGACCATCGTGAGCCTTGACATGGAAATATAGCCGTCGCCCGTCGATCTTGGTGCATTCGGCATCGACTGTCACAGTTTGCCCCGGCACCGTCGCCGCCAAGTGCGACACGTTGATGTGGACGCCGAGCGACCCCTCGCCCTCGTCCAAATGCGCTTCGATGACCTTGAGGCACGTCCATTCCATCAGTCCGACCATGAACCCGGTCGCGAACACCGTCGGCATCTGCTGGAATTCGTGCGCCTCAGGAAACAGATACGGAACCGTCTTCTCCGCCGGAATACGGAAGGCATGCTGGGCGGTTGCGCCGGGTAGCAGCGTCGGCTTCATGGCTCATCACGCCTTCCCGCTCGCCTTCTCGTCTCCGGGAAGAACGTAGTTCGGACCTTCCCATGGGCTTTCGAAATCGAAGTTGCGGAATTCCTGATTGAGCTTCACAGGCTCATAAACAACGCGCTTGGCCTCGTCGTCGTAGCGCACCTCGACATAGCCGGTCAGCGGGAAATCCTTGCGCAGCGGATAGCCCTGGAAGCCGTAATCGGTGAGCAGGCGGCGCAAATCGGGATGGCCGGAAAAACGGATGCCGAACATGTCGTAGGCTTCGCGTTCGTACCAATTGGCGGCTGGGAAGATATCGTTGACGCTCGCGACCGGCGACGCCTCATCCGTCGACAGCTTGACGCGAATGCGCTGGTTCAGGCGCGGCGACAGCAGGTGGTACACGACCTCAAAACGCTTTTCCCGTTCCGGGTAATCGACGCCGCAGATATCGATCAACACTTCGAACTGACACGCAGCATTATCTCGCAAGTACGTCAGCACTGCGACAATGTCGGACGCGGCAACGGTCAGCGTTTGCTCGCCATGCGCGATCTTCGACTGTACCTTGCTGGCAATCTCAGGGCTGAGTGCGATCTCTGTCATCGGCCTTCACTTGTAGGTTGGGTTAGCGCGCCACTGTTGTGAGCCGTCCATCTCGATCATCGATCCGCGCGCGACCACTTGGAAGTCCCCTTGTGGGATAACCCAACGACTTTGCTTCAACGATCACTGGTCGTGGATGTTGGGTTACGGCCAAGTGCAGGGCGGCCTAACCCAACCTACGTTTCCCGTCTCGGTTATCTTTCAATCGTCCCCGTCCGCCTGATCTTCCTTTGCAACAGCAGCACGCCATAGAGCAGCGCCTCTGCCGTCGGCGGGCAGCCGGGAACGTAAATATCGACCGGCACGATGCGGTCGCAGCCGCGTACGACGGCATACGAGTAGTGATAATATCCGCCGCCATTGGCGCAACTGCCCATCGAGATCACGTAGCGCGGCTCGGGCATCTGGTCGTAAACCTTGCGCAGTGCTGGCGCCATTTTGTTGGTCAGCGTGCCGGCAACGATCATCACGTCCGATTGACGCGGAGACGCGCGCGGCGCAAAGCCAAAGCGCTCGAGATCGTAGCGCGGCATGGACGCCTGCATCATCTCGACCGCGCAGCACGCGAGCCCGAACGTCATCCACATCAGACTGCCGGTGCGCGCCCAGTTGATCAGATCGTCGGTCGTTGTGACCAGGAACCCCTTGTCGGCGAGCTCGTTGTTCACGCCGGTGAAAAAAGGATCGTCCGGTTTGATAATCCCCCCTGTATATCCAGGCGGCACGCCGCCCGTGGCACCTTCCCGCGCCCGATCAAACACGCGGTCAAAAATCAGACTGTCGTCGCGGATCACTCCCATTCAAGCGCACCCTTCCGCCATTCGTAGATGAAGCCGATCGTCAATACGGCCAGGAACGCCATCATCGACCAGAATCCGAAGGCGCCGATCTCCTTGAACGCGACCGCCCACGGAAACAGGAATGCGATCTCCAGATCGAAAATGATGAACAGGATCGACACCAGATAGAACCGCACGTCGAATTTCATCCGCGCGTCATCGAAGGCATTGAAGCCGCACTCATAGGCCGAGACTTTCTCGGGGTCGGGGTTATTCACCGCGATTAAAAACGGCGCCGCCATTAGTGCGGCGCCGATGAACAGCGCGACACCGAGAAAAATCACGATCGGCAGATACTGCGTAAAAAGATCGGTCATGGGCGGCACTCAGGGCCTCTCGCAGCTGACGCGCACGGGTCGCGGCGCCTCAACGTTCAGCGCCATCTAAACCCCGTTTCGGTGTTAACCTAGCGCCTCGTCACGCGCAACCAGACCAACCGTCGCGTTGGTACGTCATCCTGTTCGGACCGAAGGTCCGAGAGCCCGACTGGGCGACGCGGCGAGCCGCGCCCCATCGGAGGTTGCCCGAGCGTATGCGAGGATCAGCAACCGTGAGACTAAAAATGGCGCGAGAGACGGGACTTGAACCCGCGGCCTCCGCCGTGACAGGGCGGCGCTCTAACCAACTGAGCTACTCCCGCAAACCAAGCGTAAAGGGCGCCACTCCGATCGCTCAGGATGGTCGCCCGATGTCACGGGGCTGGGATACGTGATGCGCCCCCCCGCGTCAAGCGCCGCGCCATAATCACACTACGGACCGGAGGTCCGAGAGCCCGACTGGGCGACGCGCGAAAGCGCGCCTGTCGGAGCGGCCCGCGCTTCAGCGCGGAACAGCCGCGTGAGACCATTAAACTCTCCGCATAAAGTCCCGCTTGCCGATTTCGAGGCCGTTGTGTCGCAGAATGCCGTAAGCCGTCGCGGCGTGGAAATAGAAGTTCGGCATGGCGAAATGCAGCAGATAGTCGAGGCCGGTGAACGTCATGTCGTTCGGCCCGACCTTGATCGTGAACTGTTTCGTCTCCGATCCTTCCATTTGTTCCGGCTTGATCGTTTCCAGGAAGGCGAGCGTCTTGGCGACCCGCTCTTTGAGCTCGGGGATGGACTTTTCGGTATCCGTGAAACTCGGCACGGGCAAGCCAGCGAGCCGCGCAGAAGCAGCTTTGGCGAAGTCGGTCGTCGCCTGTACCTGTCGCGTCAGGTCGAACATGTCGGGATACAGCCGCGACGACAGCAATACGGCGGCATCGATTTTTTTGGCGGCAGCATAGGCGGCCGTCTTGTCCAGGATCGCATCAAGGGCGGCGAGATGCTTCTGAAAGGCCGGCACGGAGGCTTGGTAGAGGCTGAGGCTCATCGGACGTTCCTCGATGGTTTATCGTTATGCGTCAGTTTTGGCCGCTGACCAGACGTTTACTGTGGCCGACACATAGGGCTACGCCCGCCGTTTACAAAGCCTTTGCTTAGGCAGGGTACTGTTCAGTCACGTCACAGATTGCCAAGTATTACACTTCAGCCTGCCAGGCCCCGCCCATGTACTTCGACGCCATGTTGTATGTTCAGACGCTTTTTATGGCGGCCGGCGGCTTCGCACTTATGCTCGGCCTGCCGCTCGCAGCCAGCAAGATCAAAGGCGGATTTCCCCTTCTCGGCATTGCCGTCGCGCTCGGCGGCTGGTGGCTGAACCGCGAGTACGGATTTTTCTGGTAGGCTTTTGCTAGGCCCGCGCGTGCGGCCAGCTCCCCGCAGGGGAGTCGCACGCGCCAATGCAAAATGGTGGGAGGTGAGGGGATCGAACCCCCGACATCTTCGGTGTAAACGAAGCGCTCTACCGCTGAGCTAACCTCCCGAAGTGAGGTTTTAGGGATCGGGGACTAGGAACCACATCTCGTCCCTAATCCCCAGAACCTAGAACCCAGAACCTGGTCCCTCGCTTAGTTCAGCGCGTCCTTCAGGCCCTTGGCGGGCGTGAACTTCGGCACGTTGGACGCCGGGATCTGGATGGTCATGCCCGTTGCCGGATTGCGGCCTTCACGCGCCTTGCGGGCCGTGACCTTGAAGGTGCCGAAATCGGGAATGCGGACTTCGTGGCCTTCCTTCAAAGACGCGCGAATGTGCGACAGGGCGGCATCGACGGCAACGCCGGCCTTTTCCTTCGTCAGTTCACATTCCTTCGCAACGGCGTCGATCAAATCTTTCTTGCTCATTGGGGTCCGTCCTCAGATGTCGGGTGTAGAGCCTTCAGGCTCGTGGCGGCCAGGTTTTATGGGGGAGGGCCGCTCGTGAAGTTGCCTAGAAGCCCCCAAACCCCTGCCCCGTCAAGCACAAAAGACGCGCATTTGCTGGGGAAAGCGCGTCAAAATGCTCAATTATGCAATAACAGCAAAAGGCCCCGGGGCAGATGCACCGGGGCCTTCAGCTGTTCAATTTTGTTGCGCCTCAAAGATTAATGCGCGGTGGCCCTGGCACCAGCCTTGGCAATCTCTTTGGCTTCAAGGGCTTCGGCCTCGGCGGCCTCATCCCACGTGATCGGTTCAGGTGCCCGCGTCAGCGCAATCTTGAGGACGTCCTCGAGCCGCGCACACGGCACAATGTCCATCTTGTTCTTCACCTCGTTCGGAATTTCCACCAAGTCCTTGGCGTTCTCCTCGGGGATGATCACGGTCTTGATGCCGCCGCGCAGCGCCGCGAGCAGTTTCTCTTTCAAGCCGCCGATCGGCAGCACGCGGCCGCGCAGCGTGATCTCGCCCGTCATCGCCACGTCCTTGCGGACAGGGATACCGGTGAGCACAGAGATGATCGCCGTGGTCATGGCGATACCGGCTGACGGTCCATCCTTGGGCGTCGCGCCTTCCGGCACGTGCACGTGGATGTCGCGCTTTTCAAACAGCATCGGATGAATTCCGAAATCAATTGAGTGCGAGCGCACGTAAGCATTCGCCGCCTGAACCGATTCCTTCATGACATCGCGCAAATTGCCGGTGACGGATATTTTTCCCTTGCCGGGCATCATTACGCCTTCGATCGTCAGCAACTCGCCGCCGACTTCCGTCCACGCAAGACCCGTGACGATGCCGACTTGGTCCTCGAGTTCGGCCTCGCCATAGCGGTACTTCGGCACGCCGAGATACTCGTTGACGTTTTCGGAAGTGACCGTGATTGAGGTTTTCGACGAGGTTAGGATTTCCTTGACCGCCTTGCGCGCCAGCTTGGCGATTTCACGCTCAAGTGAGCGCACGCCGGCTTCGCGCGTGTAGCGGCGGATGATTTCCATCAGCGCGGAATCTTCGACCATCCACTCGCCAGCTTCGAGGCCATGCGCCGACAACTGTTCTGCAAGCAAATGCCGCTTTGCGATCTCGAGCTTCTCGTCCTCGGTGTAGCCGGCAAGCCGGATGATCTCCATGCGATCCATAAGGGCCGGTGGGATGTTCAACGTGTTTGCCGTCGTCACGAACATCACATTCGAGAGGTCGTAGTCGACCTCCAAATAGTGGTCGTTGAACGTGGCGTTCTGTTCCGGGTCCAAAACTTCGAGAAGCGCTGCCGCCGGGTCGCCGCGGAAATCCTGGCCCATCTTGTCGATTTCATCGAATAGGAAGAGCGGATTGGTCCGCTTGGCCTTCTTCATCGACTGGATGACCTTGCCCGGCATCGAACCGATGTAGGTCCGCCGGTGGCCGCGGATTTCCGCTTCGTCGCGTACGCCGCCAAGCGACATACGTACGAAGTCACGCCCCGTGGCATTCGCGATCGATTTGCCGAGCGACGTCTTGCCGACGCCGGGCGGACCGACGAGGCACAGGATCGGGCCCTTGAGTTTGTTCGTCCGGGCCTGGACCGCGAGATACTCAAGAATGCGCTCCTTGACCTTCTCGAGACCGTAGTGCTCGAGATCGAGGATCGCTTGTGCTTCGGCAATATCCTTTTTGACCTTGCCCTTGATCCCCCACGGGATCGACAGCAGCCAGTCGAGGTAGTTGCGCACGACGGTCGCTTCAGCAGACATCGGGCTCATCTGCTTGAGCTTCTTCAACTCAGCCAGTGCCTTATCCTTGGCTTCCTTCGACAACTTCGTGCTTTCGATCTTTTCTTCGAACTCGGCGATATCATCGCGCTCGTCCGTGTCGCCAAGTTCCTTCTGAATGGCCTTCATCTGCTCATTCAGATAGTACTCGCGCTGCGTCTTCTCCATCTGCCGCTTGACGCGCGAACGGATTTTCTTCTCGACCTGGAGGACCGAGATCTCGCTCTCCATCAGCGTGTAGACGCGCTCAAGCCGCTCCGAAACGGTAACCGTTTCAAGCACGTCCTGCTTGTCCGAAATCTTAACCGCCAGATGCGAGGCGATCGTGTCTGCAAGCTTGGCGTAATCTTCGATCTGGCTGACGGTGCCGAGCACCTCAGGCGAGACTTTTTTGTTGAGCTTTACGTAGCTCTCGAACTGCGTCACGACCGAGCGCGACAGCGCTTCGAGTTCGTCCTTTGCGCCGGGCTGCTCTGTAACGCGCTCAACCTCGGCTTCGAAATAGTTGTCGTTGGCGGTATAGCGCACGACCTTGGCGCGCGCGCTGCCTTCGACGAGCACTTTAACGGTGCCGTCGGGAAGTTTCAAAAGCTGCAGCACCGACGCCAGCGTGCCGATTTCGTAGATGGCGTCGGTCGCCGGATCGTCGTCGCCGGCGTTCTTTTGCGCCGCGAGCAAAATCTGCTTGTCGGCGCGCATGACTTCTTCGAGCGCCGCGATCGATTTTTCGCGGCCAACGAACAGCGGCACGATCATGTACGGGAAGACCACGATATCGCGCAGCGGGAGCACCGGATAAAGCTCCTTACCGGCCGGCTTGTCCTTGGTCTTTTTATCTTCGCTCATTTCATTTACCTACTGTCGCACACCGAACCACCCGTTCCGGCCTCCGGCGCATTGCACGCTTCGTTCCACTTTTTGAGCCACCTGCTCTACCCCACTTATGGCGGCAGCAGCCTGTGCTCGTGAGCGCATCGCGCGGGAAAATCCATATCCGGTTTTGAGTGGCGATTGAGGGCAATGCGCCCATTCGTGCACCGCTTTCGGCCGGCTGGCCCCTTTCCCTCCGAACAAATGGGGACCTCTGCCCCCCGCAACAAGTCCCACTTTGGGACCTAACCGAAATGACATCCCGGCGCCAAACACCCCGCCGGTTGCCAATGAGCTAGGCCGTAGAACCCTTCTCTTCGGCCCGGTCTGAATAGATACGCAGCGGCTTCGCTGCGCCTTCGACGACTTCCGGCCCGATCACGACTTCTTCCACGCCCTTGAGCGTCGGCAGGTCGTACATCGTGTCGAGCAGAATGCCTTCCATGATCGACCTCAGGCCGCGGGCCCCCGTCTTGCGCTCAATGGCGCGGCGCGCAATCGCCTTCAAGGCTTCGCCCGTGATCGTCAGTTTGACGTCTTCCATCTCGAAAAGGCGCTGATACTGCTTGACGATGGCGTTCTTCGGCTCGGTCAGGATCTGCACCAGCGCCGGCTCGTCGAGGTCTTCGAGCGTCGCGATGACCGGCAGACGTCCGATGAATTCCGGGATCAAGCCAAACTTCAGCAGGTCTTCCGGCTCGACGCCGCGCAGCACTTCGCCCGTGCGCCGTTCATCGGGGCCCATAACTTTGGCCGAGAAACCGATCGACGACCCCTTGCCGCGTCGCGAGATGATCTTTTCAAGTCCGGCGAAAGCGCCGCCGCAAATGAACAGGATATTGGTCGTATCGACCTGAAGGAATTCCTGCTGCGGGTGCTTGCGGCCGCCCTGCGGGGGAACGCTCGCGACCGTGCCTTCCATAATCTTCAAGAGTGCCTGCTGCACGCCTTCGCCGGAGACGTCGCGCGTGATCGACGGATTGTCGGATTTGCGCGAAATCTTATCGACCTCGTCGATGTAGACGATACCGCGCTGCGCCCGCTCGACGTTGTAGTCGGCCGACTGCAGCAATTTCAAAATGATGTTCTCGACGTCTTCGCCGACGTAACCCGCTTCCGTCAGCGTCGTGGCGTCGGCCATCGTGAACGGCACGTCGAGGATACGCGCGAGCGTCTGCGCCAGCAGCGTTTTGCCTGAGCCCGTCGGGCCAACGAGCAGGATGTTCGACTTCGCCAGTTCGACGTCGTTGTTCTTGGTCGCGTGGTTCAAACGCTTGTAGTGATTGTGGACGGCGACCGACAGCACGCGCTTGGCGTGGTACTGGCCGATCACATAGCTGTCGAGAACCGCGCAGATCTCCTGCGGGTTCGGTACGCCATCGCGCGACTTGACGAGGGTGTTCTTGTTTTCCTCGCGGATGATGTCCATGCAAAGCTCGACGCATTCATCGCAGATGAATACCGTCGGGCCGGCGATGAGTTTACGAACCTCATGCTGGCTCTTGCCGCAGAACGAGCAGTAAAGCGTGTTCTTCTCTTGAGCCATTCTCGTCTCACCTTAGCTTGAGAGGCGCACCGTTGCCGATGTTCTCTTTTTGCCCCTGGTTCTCAGGGCGTTCAGCTGACCTTACGCGCGGCACCTTGAATCTCTCAGACCGATCTGAGCACGCTAGCGTTCTTCAGATCAAGATTGCATTAAAGGACCCCACCCCAGCCTAGGGGGCAAGCGGCGCTATTGCCACAGTTTGACGGTGTTTCAGGCAACACCAAGGAACGTGGTCAAACGAACGCTAATTATTAGCGTTCCGATGTGCGGCATTTGTTCTTCGCCAACCCTAATCCACGACTGATGCTTGCAGCGCCAGGGTTGGTCCTACAGCTTACATCGGTTTGCTCTCAAACAGACCAGCATCCATTTCGTCGCGGCTGGTCAGCACTTTGTCGATCAGGCCGAAATCGCGCGCCTGATCTGCGGTCATGAAATAGTCGCGGTCGAGCGTGTGCTCGATCTTTTCATACGTCTGACCGCTGTGCTTGACGTAGGTCTCGTTCAAGCGCCGCTTCATTTTGACGATGTCTTCGGCGTGCCGCTCGATGTCGGACGCCTGGCCCGAGAACCCGCCCGACGGCTGGTGCACCATGATGCGCGCATTCGGCAGCGCAAAGCGCATATCTTTGGCGCCGGCGCACAACAGCAATGACCCCATCGACGCAGCCTGACCGATACACAGCGTCGCGACGGCGGGCTTGATGAACTGCATCGTATCGTAAATCGCCATGCCGCTGGTCACCACGCCGCCCGGCGAGTTGATGTACATCGAGATTTCTTTTTTCGGATTTTCCGATTCGAGAAACAGCAGCTGCATGCAGATCGACGCCGCCATTTGGTCTTCGACCGGACCGGTAACGAAAATGATGCGCTCTTTCAACAGCCGCGACGGCAGGTCGTAGCCGCGCTCGCCTCGCGTCGTCTGCTCGACAACCATCGGCCAGAACGTGTTCGTGATGGTGTTGACCGGATCGCGCATGGTGTCGTTTCTTTCCTATCTGTCGTCGTTTTGCTGGCGGCTGTTGCCGAGTCGAAGCTTAGCCGCACCGGCGTTTTGGCCAACGATTGCGCCGGTGCGATGGCTGCAGGGGCGCGGCTTGATGCCCGCCGCCCGGTTCCCGCGTCAACGCTCGGTCGCTTCCTCAACCTGCTTGAACAGTTCGTCCTTCGCGACCTTTTTCTCCGTTACGCTTGCTTGCGCGATGACGTGATCGATGACCTTATCTTCGAAGATCGGCGCCCGCAGTTCGGCAAGGGCCCCGGGCTGCTTTTCGTAGTATTCGTAGACCATCTTCTCCTGGCCCGGGAACTGGCGGGCGCGCTCAACCAATGCGCGGCGCAGCTCATCCTGCGACACCACCAGCTTGTTCTTTTCGCCGATCTCGCCAATGACTAGCCCAAGCCGCACACGGCGCTCGGCGATGCTGCGATATTCGGCCCGCGCCTCGTCCTCCGTCTTGTCTTCATCGGCAAAGGTCTTGTTGGTCGCCTTCAGGTTGTTCTCAAGCTGCTTCCAAATGTTGTCGAATTCGAAATCGACGAGCGACGCCGGAAGATCGAAGCTGTGCGCTTTATCGAGCGCATCGAGAATCTCGCGCTTCATCTTCATGCGCGAGGCGCCATCGTATTCGCGCTTGATCTGGGCTGTCACCAGTTCCTTGAGCTTGTCCAAGCTTTCGACACCGAGCCCGCTGGCAAACGCGTCGTCGATCGACGGCTTTGACGGCTTTGCAACCGCTTTGACCTTGACCTCGAATTGGGCCGTCTTGCCGGACAAATTCTTCATCGGATACTCGGCTGGGAACGTGCCGTTGACAGTCCGCTCTTCGCCGGCTTTGACGCCTATCAGGCCTTCTTCGTACCCCGGAATAAATTGACCCTTGCCGAGCACGAGGCTGGCGCCTTCGCCGGAACCGCCTTCAAAAGCTTCGCCGTCGATCCGACCCACAAAGTCCATCGTCACCATGTCGCCGGTCTCGGCAGCGCGGCCGTCTTCAGGCGCAAACGTGATGCCGCGCTCGGCCAGTTCACCCAGAGCCTTGTCGAGTGCTTCGGCATCGACGTCGGCGACGAGGCGATCGAGCGAAACGGTTTTGAGATCCATGACCGGGATCGGCGGCAGCACTTCGAACGACATCGAGTAGGCGAGATCGGCTTTGCCGTCGGCCAAGCGATCGAGCAGTTCTTTGCCGCCATCGACAATCTCGATCTTCGGCTGCTGGGCAGGGCGCTCGTTGCGTTCCTGGATGGCTTTCGAACTGGTGTCGTTCAGCGTCTGCTCGAGCACCTCTTGCATCAAGGCCTTGCCGTACATCTTTTTCAGATGCGGCACCGGCACCTTGCCCTTGCGGAACCCTTTGAGCTGAACGCGCTCTTTCAGTTCATCAAGCCGCACCGAGAAGCGCTCGCCCAGTTCCGCTTGTCCGACAACGACCTTCAAGGTGCGCTTCAGACCGTCTCGTGCCGTTTCCGTAACTTGCATGGGTGTCTCGCTTGAAACTCGCGTTGAACTTATTGGAGGGAGCCGCTGATGGTTAGTTGCCGTTCGAGTAAAACATCCGCCGTATCGAAGCGCTATTGGCTACTCAACAATCTGTGTGTGGTGCGGGCGGAGGGATTTGAACCCCCACGACTTGCGCCGCTGGAACCTAAATCCAGTGCGTCTACCAGTTCCGCCACGCCCGCATTCACGCCTGTCGTCAGACCTGATTCAGGCCAATTTCCAAACATGTTTTGGCAGACCATACGGCCCGCCGGGCACGGCTATAACCGCACTAGCGCGGCGCACCGCCTACTCCCTGCAGCACAGCAGCCAAACGCCCAATCAGCCCTGAAACGGCTGCCGGGGCGTCTCTAGCACGCGTGCGGCGAGGAGTGCTGGTTGATATAAGGCTGGGGGCGCAAAAATCAACGAGCAAATGGTTGCCTGCGCTGAGCCCAAGACACCGCCCGATGGCCTTGGCGGACCGCGCGTTGCCTCGCCGCCCAGACCGGCTCCAGACAGGTATCAGACTGGTTTCAGGCCGGTTTCAGGCCGGTTTCAGGCCGATCCGAGCAAGATGTAAGCGGTCATGGCCGCGATTGGCATAGCGAGAGCCGTCATGGCCGCCTCGGCTTCGAGCCCGTCGGCGAACATAAAACCGGCAGCACCCATGATCACCAGGCCTGCGAACTTCAACATCATGGCCCTTGCTCCTCTTGTCCCACCCCGGAAAACCCGGTGTGGCCATGAGAAGCGGGGATGCAAACGGCCTGCCAGTAAACCGTCCTATTTTTGGACTTGCCCAAAAAAAAGGCTCAGCCGGACCTTGGGGCCCGGCTGAGTTGACGTCTCAAGTCGCTGACGGAGTAACAGCTTCTACTTCATCGGCCAATCACTTCATGGGGGCGTATTCGGCGGCGCAGCAATCAGACTGGCCAAAGTGGTAGCGCAGGCCGATCTTGATTTCGTGTGAAGCCAGATCATCGAGTTCGACGCGCGGGTTAACAAAGCCGGCGTTGTCGACGCGGCCCGTTTCGGCATCGCCCAGGTCGAGGTAGCGGTAGCCGACGTCGAGGATGGCGCGGTCCGAAAGCTGGTAGCCAACGCCTGCCATCAGAGACCAAGCAAACGAGATATCGCGGTCGCCTTCAATGCGGTTCGTCAGGTTGGGATTGCCGGTAAAGAAGGTTTCATCGACGATGTGATAGGCGACGCCGACACCTGCGCCGAGATATGGCGTGACGTTGCCATACTTGCCGAGGTCCTTATAGGCGTTGAACATCATCGTGTACGATTGGACGCTGGTGTGCAGCGGGTCGTCGACGACCGGCTCATCGACCGGCGGCGGGTTGACGGGGACTGGAGTGACATCAACATAGTCGATCGAAAAAGGATTGGGCTCGCCGTCGACCTTGCGATCGCCATGGTAGCCAAACATGACTTCGCCGCGCAGGCCGCGCGAGCCGGATCCGCAACCGACGCCGACTTCGCCAAAGGCGCTGTTGTCGCGGCTGGCGTTTGAGACGCTGTCGCCAATGTAAGTCGAAGTGCGGCTTACTTCGTTATAGTTGCCGGTGCCGTCATCGAGAACGCTAATGGTCTGGTTATTCACTGGCCACGTGAGTTCCGGGTCTTGCGACCACGAATAGCCGACGTCGGCGCGGAAATAGCACGGACCTGCCGGACCGCGAACGATCTGCGGCATCGGTGCCATGTAGCCGTCCTTGATCGAACCGCCATTGCCGCCAAGGTCGGCAGCAGACGCGGAACCGGCAACCGCTGCAGCACCCGCGAGCGCTGCCAAGGCGATGCCAGCCTTGAGCGAAAATGTCATTGGCTTAGACCCTCTTTAGAGACAGGCATTCGACACGTCGCAGGCCTGCTGACTTCGGTTTCACGAGGTCACTGTGAGGGGCACCGGTTAATTGCTGGTAAAAGGCCGGGCCAGATCGAGACATCTGCTTTAAGACGCGGGGCAAGACGGGTTTTTTGGTCACGCCAGTGTCAAACTTGCGGGGAATGAGAGGATTGCCTATGTGCTAATCCGCGGTGCGTCGCACTCGGCGCAATGATTCTGCCGCTCTCGCTGGGGGTTTCCTTGCCTAAAAAAGCCAAAAACTGGATCGTCGAAACCGACTGGCTGGCAAGCCACCTGAAATCGCCCGACCTCGTCGTGCTCGACGGCAGCTGGCATCTGCCGACGGCCGGCCGCAATGCCAAAGCTGAGTATCTTGCCGAACACATTCCGGGTGCGATGTTCTTCGACATCGACGATCTGTCCGACGATAAGTCGCCGCTGCCGCACATGCTGCCATCAACGGTGAAATTTTCGTCGCGCATGAAAAAGATGGGCATCGGCGACGGCGCCCGTATTGTCGTTTACGACACGGCCGGCATCTTTTCCGCCGCGCGGGTGTGGTGGACGTTTCGCGCCATGGGTCACCAGGACGTGGCGGTGCTCAACGGCGGCCTGCGGAAGTGGAAGGCCGAAGGCCGCCCGCTGGACGACGGCCCACCGCCGATGCGATCCGAGCGTCACTACACGCCGCTGCAAAACACCGAGATCATCCGCGACCTCGACGAGATGAAGGCGCTGCTCAAGAAGCCTAGCGCGCAGATTGTCGATGCCCGGCCTGCCGCCCGCTTCGAGGGCCGCGAGGCGGAACCGCGCCCGGGCCTGCGGTCGGGCCACATGCCGGGCGCCAAAAATGTGCCTTCGCAATCGTTGCTAAATGCCGACGGCACCTTCAAATCCGAAGGCCAACTGGCGCAGTTGTTCAAGGCCGCTGGTATCGATGTAGCCAAACCCGTCGTCACGACCTGCGGTTCGGGCGTCACCGCGTCGATGCTGGCGCTTGCGCTCGCGGTCGTCGGTCAAACCAACGCCGCAGTCTATGATGGCAGCTGGGCCGAATGGGGCCAGGACAATGGCCTGCCGGTTGCGACGGGGCCGGCAGCTTAGGTCTCAGCCTTCTGGAAAATACTGAAAAATCCAGGTCTCGGTCAGCGCCCGGTCGCCCTTGCGCAAAAACGCCCGCAGATCGACGGCCTCCGGCCCCGTCGCCTTGATGTCGAAAAACGCCCGCCATCTCTCGCGCTGGTCGACGACCGGATGGTTGTACGCATTCGACACGTCGCCGCGCGACGCCGTCACGATGAGCTCAACATTGTCGGCGCGCCCAAGGCCGTCGAACACCGCGCCCTGGAAGTCGATGACAAACTTGCGCACCCCATCGGGCCGCTTGTGGCCGGGCCTGCCGCCCATACCGGTCCACGTCCCCATGGCGCGGGCAACCGCATCCGGGAACGCTATATCGTCCAGCCACGATAGCCGGTAGCGCCAGCGCTGCTGCTGTCCGGCTTTGAACTGCTCCTTCGGCGCCCAGTAAGCGACGATGTTGTCGGATGTCTCATCGTCGGTTGGGATCTCAACAAGGTGCACTGCACCCTCGCCCCAGGAATCGAGCGGTTCGACCCAGACCGACGGACGGCGCTCGTAGAACACGCCGTCGTCGAGGTAGTGGACGAAGTCGCGGTCGCGCTGGAGCAGGCCGAAACCGCGCACGTCGCGATCCAGGAACGCGCTTGTCATCACGCGCGGCGGATTGCCAACCGGGCGCCAGATGCGCTCGCCCGATCCGGTCAAAATCGACAGCCCATCGCTGTCGTGGATCTCGGGCCGCCAGTCGGCCGATTGAATGCGGCTGGCTTCTCCGTACCAGAACATGCTCGAAAACGGCGCGACGCCAAGGCGCGCGATATCCTTGCGTGCAAACAGCACGGCTTCGATGTCCATGACGACGCGGTGCACGTCGCGCGTATCGGTCAACCGTTCGGTTTTCATGGCGTAGGCGCCGGTGAGGCTTGGCCCGTCGAGCAGCGCGTAGATGGTCAGCGGTGCCGCCGGATCGCGGCCTGTGCCCTCAAGCCAATAGGACACAAAACTTGGAAATTCCTCCGGCTGCGGCATCGCGGTGTCGATGGCAATACCGCGGGCTGAAATCCCATATTGGTTGTATGGGCCGGATGACCGGAAGTACGAAGCGCCGACGGCCGCAAGCCAGTCAGTCTTTAGGTCAGCCGCCATGATCCGAAAGCCTGCAAAGCCCGATCCAGGCGGCAGGCGGCGTGCCGGATGCTGTTCTGGAATATCGAACAGGCTGGCGCTGTAGATGACTTCTCGCGCCTTGCCGCCTTCAACGACGTGAATATTGACGGGATCGCCCGCATATTTGCCGAGATGAAACATTTGCATCGGCATGCGGCCATCGCGGTCCAGTTCGACGCTCTTGTCGCCCCGGTAGCGGATCTGCTGGAATTGGTCATAGTCGATTTCGCCGATGATCTCGGGCGACGGCGCGACCGGTTTCTGGAACGGTTTGATCGACATCGCCTTGGCGTCCTGCTGCAAGACCTCGAACGAGAACGCGCGCTCTGGCCCGAGCTCAGCTGCATCAAGTCCCGACAGCGCTGCTGCCAGATCCGGAAGCGCGGTCAGACCAGGCAGAAGTGCTGCGGCAGCGGAGCCTTGGAGAACACGGCGGCGGTCGAAAGTGGAGGGCATGGATGCGATCCAGAATGGCGTATTCCGGTGTGCTAGCTCAGAATTGCCGCCAGTTCCAGGCAGCGGCAGGTTTTGGGCTGGCCAGCAGTAACCACGCGGATTGGTAAAGACCCGGCTATAACGCCTTGCTCTTGCAAAATGGAGACCGACCAGCACATGCCCGCGCCGTCTGAGCGGCCCCTGCCGCCCTACTACAACAATCTCGACGCAACGCTGAAAGAGGCTTGGCTGCTGCTGGTGCGCGGCGCCGCCGACCGTCGCGCGGCGTTTCATACGCCTCAGGTTGCGAGCATCGGCCTCGACGGCACGCCCAAGGTTCGAACCGTTGTATTGCGCCATACCGACGGCGTCGCACGAATGATCCGTTTCCATACCGACCTGCGCTCATCCAAGGTCGCGGAACTTGCGCAGAACCCGCATATTCAAGTGCTGGCTTACGACCCAGCTCACAAGGTTCAACTGCGTCTCAGCGGCACGGCATGCATTCACCGCGACGACGGCTATGCGCTTGCGGCTTGGCAGCGGTCGCAACCGCAGAGCCAACTGTGCTATCGTCAGGATGCGGCGCCCGGTCAAGCTGGCGGCGATGCCGCAGTGCTGCTCAGCCCCGGCCAGCATGACGGGCGCCAGAATTTCGCGGCTGTCGAGATTTCAGTCAGCGAGCTCGAGTGGCTTTATCTAGCGGTTCAAGGTCATCGCCGGGCGCGCTTCACCTGGGACGGCAACGGCACGCTGAGTGCCACGTGGCTGGCACCGTAAATATTATAGAATGCCGAGCCGATTGAATTCGGTTGGAATCGCATCTTTGAATCTAAAATAGCCTGCCGTGGCGTGCGGCCAGAACGCATCGTCCCAAGATCGCCGGATCGTTTGGCTCGACACGCCGCGCCTCGCGACTTCTTTGATGAGAGGTACAACTGCCGTTCTGACTGGACCAACTGGCACTTCAACCGTGACAGTCGCCGAGACGTCGCCGCACGCCGCAATGACGGCGCCGGCTGCATCGGCCGATAGAGCATCAATCACGGTCGCCGGACACCGGAATTGCCGTGCTGCGCGCATACGTGCATCCGCCAACGCGGCTGACTTGAAACGGCGCACGCGCGGCGACAAACGCAAGTTAGCCGACGACGCATCGAGCAAAACGACCGAGCGAACGATCGCCCGATCGAGAGGCCAAGTCTCGGGCAACAGATCGTCTTCGGTCAACAGCAACACCACAGGACCGGCCGGCGGTGCGCCAGCAGCCTTGAGCGGCTGCGGCTTTGGAACAGGCGTAGCCTCGCTGACCGCAACGGCCTCTCCAGCCAAGCCTCCGGGCAGCGCAAACCGGCCGCCGCTGAACTCGGCGATATTGGTGGCGCGCGCCGGGTAGGTCTTGCCGGGCGTATGCAGCCCGCAAATCCAGCGCCATGACAACGTATTCGATGCCGGATCGCCGTCGAGCAGATGGCGGAGGAAGAAATCTGCGCCCAGCTGCCAGGGCAATTTGAGCGTAAAGATCCAGATGCTCGCGAACCACATGCGGGCGTGGTTGTGGAGGTACCCCGTAGACTGCAATTCCAGGGCCCAGGCGTCAAAGCATGCAATGCCGGTTTTTCCCGACACCGCCGCTTCGAGGCGCGCCGCAAGACCGGCATCGGTTAGCAGAGCGCGTTCCAGCGCCTCGACATCGGCGCAATAGCGCTGCCAGACGGCAGGCCGCATTTCGAGCCAGCCCTTCCAGTACGTTCGCCAGCAGACTTCTTGGATGAATTTCTCGGCCTCGCCCAGCCCGTGATGGGCAAGCACTTCGGACACAATTTCATCCTCGGTGATCAGCCGGTGGCGAATATAGGGTGATAGCACGGAAACGTTCGCACGATCCTCAGCCCCCAAGTCATAATTGCGCGTTTCAGCGTAGTCGCGACCGGCACGCGGCGCAAAGGCCGCGAGACGCGCCAGCGCTTCTTCGCGCGTTGCCGGCCAGTCATCGAGTGCCTGCAGCCGCCGCGGATCAGTTCGTTGTTGCATGGCCGGGCGCTGAGGTCTCTGCGAGGGCTCTTTCGATTGCCGCCATTACCTCAGTGGCGTTTGGCGGCACTTGTGTCGCGAACGCGCGCAAGAGGCGTCCGTCGCGGCCGACAAGATACTTATGGAAATTCCACCCTGGCCCGCCATCGGCGCCCATGGCCGTTGCCGCCCATTTGTAGAAGGGATGGGCATCCGGCCCGACAACCGCTTGTTTCGCCGTCAGCGGAAACGTTACGCCAAAGGCACCCTCGCAGAATTTCTTGATATCGCCTTCGGCTTTCGGTTCCTGGCCACCGAAGTCGTTTGACGGCACGCCGACCACGACAAGACCCAAAGCCTCGTACTTGGTCCAAACCTCCTGCAGTGCTGCATATTGCTTGGTGAAGCCGCAGAACGAGGCCGTATTGACGACGAGCAGCACCTTACCGCGCCAGTCAGCCAACTTCATGGACTTGCCGTCGATGCCTTGGAATTCGAAATCGAAGGCCGACCCCTCTGCCGCCCCTGCTGGCGCAACGCTCGACGCAGCCAAACAAATCGACGCGAGGCTCAATGCCGTCGCCACAAACTTACCTATCAACGTCGCGCCCTCAAACTTTTTGGTTACCTAATTTGTGGTTACGCTTTTCCGCGCGTTCGGATTAGTCTTTCAGCGGTCGCGCTGGAGGGCAAGGGGCAACCTCTTGGCTGCCGCCCTCTGATCTCGCATCGCAACAGTGGTCTCGCACTTGTTCTAAGTTTTGGCGGCTTCCCGGGGCAGGCAATGCCCTGTTCCTTCGGTAACAGCAGCCCGGCATAGCTGCGCCTATGATCCGTTCATCGACATCAACCAGGGCCGGCGGCATAACGAGCCAAGGGCCCACCCTAGGAGGCCTGCCCCATGACCATGATCAGCAAAACATTCAGCTTCGCCGCAGCAATCGCTACCGTCGCCGGCGCGGCTCTCATCCCCGGCTCGGCGGCTCTCGCCGGCGGCAAGGGTAAGGACGTTTTCGTTCAGGACTACACATTCGCCAAGCCGATGCACGGTTTCTCGGGCCATGCCGCGGGCGGCTACTACTGCGACTACCAGCGCCTGCCGAACCGCAAGTGCTCGGTCGACAAAGGTGGCAACGAGCGCTGCGTAATCGTCAGCTGGACGCTGCGCGAAATGTGCCACTAGGCGTTTGAACCTCCCCGCCCCAGACTGCGACTGAAAGAGGCCCCGGGTGTGAGACCCCGGGGCTTCTGGCGTTGACGAGGGCAAACCATTCGCCCAAAGCTGCGTAACGCAAACAGATTTTTTTTACCTCGCGCCCAACTGTTCCACCCGGCACAGCCAAGGCGGACTATGCTCTCTACCTTCGCTCGTGATGCTGACTGGGCTCGCGCCTGGCCGGCTCTGAACCTTAAGGAGGATCACCATGGGCACTCAATCGAACGACACTGAGCCGAGCCGTCCGCCACGGCGCTTCGGCAATTTGCTATTTCTCGGCCTGGCGGCCGCAGTCGGCGCCCTATCGGCACTGGCCTTGTCGCATTCCGGATATTCGATTTCATCGTCAGCCAAAGACGAGCCGGCCGTCGCAGCCACGACGGACACGCCGGCCGCTGCTATTGACTGGCTGGCCGCGGCACCGGGCCGGGTAGAGCCGCGCACCGGTCTCGTACGAGTCGGCGCACAATTACTGGGCCGCATTTCCGAAGTTGCCGTCAAGCTCAATGATAAAGTCGAGGAAGGCGAGTTGCTGATCCGCATCGATGATGATGAGGCCCGCGCCCGGTTGTCGGCCGCCGAAACGGAAGCGGCGTCGCGCAAACGCGAACGCGACGCCCAATCGCTCGACAAGGCGCGCGAAGATGTGCGCAAGGCCGAGGATGCCATGTTCGGCGCCGAACGGGCATTGACGAACGCCCGCTTCGAACTCGAATACGAACTGCAGGCCAAGCGTACCGGCTCCGGCACCGACACGCGCGTTTCAGACGCCCGTCGCAATATGACAACCGCCAAGGACAAGCTGCAGAAGGAGCGCGGCGCGTACGCAACAGCGCAAGCTAAACCGGACGTGCCTGCACCAAGCCGTCTTGAATCGGCATTGCAAGCCTCGCGCTCGGATGTCGCCGTCGCCGAAGCGCTACTGGAGAAAACCCGCATTCGTGCGCCGGTCGCCGGCACGATCCTGCAACTCCCGGCCAAAGCCGGCGAGATGGTCGCGCCGTCGCCGGAACAAGCGCTCGCAGTGCTCGGCGACATGTCGTTGGTACGCGTTAAAGCGGAGGTCGACGAGCACGACGTTTCGAAGATCAAGGTCGGCGGCAAGGTCACGATCAAGAGCAACGCTTATCCGGGCCGCGAGTTCACCGGCAAGGTCTCCGAATTGGCGCCGACGCTGGCGTCGCCCAAGTTTGCGCTGCGCGGCGCGCGGCGCCCGACCGACGTCGAGGTTCTTGAAGTCACCATCGACCTCAGCGGCGACGTACCGCTATTGCCCGGCATGCGCGCCGACGCTTTCTTTAGAAAAGCGGATTGAGGCGCGTTGAATAGATCCGCTGTCGCGCGCGCCTCCTCCTTGGCGCCGCGGCAACGGATCTTGCGGCGAGGAAGACTTAAGGCCGCGCGGGCGATTGCCCGCGCTGCCGGTTTTCCTCGCCAAATGAAATTGACCCGCGGTTTGGCGCTCGCCAGCGCCGCAATTGGTCCGCTCACCCGCTGAACCGTGAAAACCCTGCAACAGCCGCCGGGCTGGATGCACAAAAGCCCCGCAAAGCCGTTGCCTCACGGCCCGTTCTGCGCCAGCAATAGGCTTTGTGCCTGGTTAAAGTATTTTGCGTCGGGGTGCCGTAATGACGGCGATTGCAAAAGAGAGAGTTGGTGTCGTCGTCGTCCACGGCGTCGGCGACACAGTCGAGGGCTGGATCGATTCCGATCTCGTGCCGCAGTTCGAAAAATGGCGCGCTTACGACAGCATCGGCGCGCATGATCGCAAGGAAGACGGCTTCGCCCAGTTTTTCTCCGTTCGCGCTGAGGATCGCTACCTCGCGGTCGGCCTTGCCGATGACGACGATTTTCGAAACTTCTGCCAGATTGCCGGTCTCGAGCCCCTTCTCGAAGACGAGAATTTCAAAACCCGTGATGCGCGCATTGCCAATCGCGACGACCTGAAGGTACGCCTCTCCGGCGCTTTGCGACAGCGCTCCGCCGCCGAATGGGTGCGCCTTCTCAACGCCCGCCAGATACCCGCAGCCCTCGCCTTCAACGCCGCGAGTGAAGTGCACCGCGTCCGCGATCCGAGAAGCAGCGATCCCTACAGCACGTGGGAGAGCTTCACGCGCAAATTGCCGCTTGATGGCCGCGAGGTTCAGGTCAGCGAATTCTACTGGGCCGATCTGTCAAAAGTCGGCACCACAAACCTAACCCGGCTAACGGCGCTGGTGCAGCTTTTCCTCGAGAGCCCCTATGTACTCGGACAAGCCTTTCTGGACGACAGCGAGACCGGCATCCATTGGGTAATCCGGAAATTTATCGCAACGTCGAACTGGGTCATGCGCTGGCCTATCGCAGGCCTCAATGTCGCTATTTTCTTCACGGCCTTCGCAATCATTGCGCTTCGAGCGCTCGGCATCACCGGCTACCTTGCTGAAACCATCGCAGCGCTGTTGGGCGTCGTTGCGATCGCCGGCTTTCTGCTGTCGGGCAAATGGACCGATCGTAAAGTTGGCCTTAGCGACCTTGCGCTGGCGGCGTCGGTCAACGCAGTGGTCTTGTTGGTCATCCACGCTTACGGTCTTATCTCAGCGCCGTTTGATGGTCCGAACCAGCTTTGGTATTATTTGATCATCAGCGTGGCTTTCATCCTGCTCGCTTGGATCCTGTGGACGACGCTGCTCATCGTGCCCGTGGTGCTAACAATTGCGATCTGGCTAAAGCGGATGATCTGGCCATGGGGCCGGCAAACTCCCCCGCTTGTCCGCCCTGCTGCCGCCATCTCGCTCAGCCTGGTGCTCGGCATGTTCTGGAAATTCCTGCTGTCCATTCTCGGCATTCTGGTCATCCAGAAACTGATGGCGGACGAGCCTGGCGTGTTCAAAGACTGCCCGAGCTACGCGGGCTTGGCCGGCTGGACCGTGAAGGAGACCGCCGATCCATGCGGAGTTCCGCTGATCAACCAAATTCTGCTGATCATCGGCACATTTAACGGCGCGGCTATTGTTTGGACGTTTCTTGCGGTGCTCGCGATCGTTCTTATACGCAAGGCGGGCGTCAGGATCTTCCGCGAGCGCGCCCGCAACGGCACCTTGCGGCTGCCGCGGTTGATCGCGAACCCCTTCATCGTTGCGGTTCTCTTTATTACCGCGCTCATCAACTTCGGATTTCTGCTGGTTCCGGCCCTGCGCCAGACAGAACTGGCCCAACAGCTCTATGACCTCGTGCCGAGGTGGCCGCTGAACCTCGCCGGTACCGGTGCGCTCGCTTTATTCCTTTTCTATGTTTTGCTGGCACGCCTCGTCGAGATGTCGAACGGTTTTGTGCATATCGGCCGCGACCTCGTCGACCATCAATACAAGCCTGACGAAAAGCAGTTCATGCGGCGGCTGCAGTCGCTGAGTGCGAGCCGGCAGGACCGGCCACCCGCTGAGGATGGCACTGCTGCAAAAGTGAACGGCGCTGGATTCGGGCGCCGCCGCCGCATTCAAGCCCGCCTCGAAGCCCTGATCGACGAAGTTATCGCGGGTAAGGGCTTCAATCGTCTGATCTTCTTCGGACATAGCCAGGGCAGCGTCATCGTTCACGACTACCTGCTGAACCACAACGAGCTGATCGACAAATCGAAGTACGATGCCCTGGCCGGCGTCGAGCAGATCGACGTCATCACCATCGGGTCGCCGCTGACACACATCTACCGCCACTACTTCATGGACTACGACGCCATTGCCGACGAGAACGTTCCAAGCGGCGTGCTCGGCCCGAGAATCAAGAGCTGGACCAACATGTATCGTGTCGATGACCCGATCGGGCAGGAGGTCAATATCCTGGCGATGATCGACAATGTCGGCATCGGCCCGGGCGGGCACATGTACTATTGGAAGGAAGATCCGGTGTGCGCCAAGCTGTGGTCGCTGATCATGAATACCGGCGGCGCTCCGGTCATTGAGGTCTCACCCCGCGCGGCTACGTAGCCGCTTAAGGCTTACCGCGTTCACGCCTGAGTTTGGCCCAGTATTCAAGCCGCTTTTTGAGGTCGCGCTCGAAGCCGCGCTCGGGCGGATCGTAATATTGCGGCCGCTTCTTGAAAGCGTCGGGGAAATAGTTTTGGCCCGAAAACGCATCCGGCTGGTCGTGGTCGTAGAGATAGTCCGAGCCGTAGCCTTCGTCCTCCATCAGTTTGGTCGGTGCATTCAAAATCGACTTTGGCGGCGGTAGAGAGCCGTGGTCCTTGGCCGCCCGCATTGCGGCTTTGAAGGCCACGTAGTTGGCGTTCGATTTCGGCGCCGTCGCCAGATAGATTGTCGCCTGCGCCAAAGCGAGTTCGCCTTCGGGGCTGCCGAGGAAATCGTAAGCGTCCTTCGCCGCCGTCGTGATGACGAGCGCCTGCGGGTCCGCAAGCCCTATGTCTTCGACCGCCATGCGCACGAGGCGGCGGGCGAGAAACAGCCGGTCCTCGCCGCCCTCGAGCATCCGGCACAAATAATAGAGCGCCGCGTCGGGGTCGGAGCCGCGCACGCTTTTATGCAGCGCCGAGACCAAGTTGTAGTGGCCTTCGCGTCCCTTGTCGTAAAGCGGCGCACGGCGTTGGACGAGCTTGACGAGCGCCTCGCGATTGAGCGGCTTGGCGTTGTCCGAAACGCCCGAGAACACGTCCTCGGCGAGATTGATTATGGTGCGGCCATCGCCATCGGCCATGCCCTTGAGCGCTTCGCGCCCATCGGCATCGAGCGGCAATGCGCGGCCCACCTCGGCTTCGGCGCGTTTGATCAGCGTTTCGAGAGCGGCGTCATCGTGACGGTTCAGCGTCAGCACGGTCGCACGCGACAGAAGCGCGGCATTGAGTTCGAACGACGGGTTTTCAGTCGTCGCGCCGACCAGCGTGATCGTGCCGTCTTCCATGTGCGGCAGAAAGCTATCCTGCTGTCCGCGATTGAAGCGATGGATTTCGTCGATGAACAGCAGCGTGCCCTTGCCTTGCTCGCGCTGCACCTTGGCGCGGTCAAAGGCCTTGCGCAGGTCCGCGACGCCCGAAAATATTGCCGAGAGTTGTTCGAACGCGAGGTTCGTCTCACCGGCCAAGAGCCGCGCGATCGTCGTCTTACCCGATCCTGGCGGGCCCCACAAAATGAGGCTCGGCACGCGGCCGGCTTTAAGCATCCGCGTCAGCGTACCGTCCGGCCCGGCGATATGGTCTTGGCCTGCAACTTCGGCCAGCGTCTTGGGCCGCAGCCGGTCGGCGAGCGGGTGCGGCGCGCTTTTTTCAAGTCCAGCGGCTTCAAACAGGTTCGACATGCCGCCGGTTATAGCGGGCATCGTGCCGCCCGCGATAGCTGACGCTTAAGTCCGAACCGCGACATTCACGGTTTTCGCCGGGCCAGACGTCGCGCCGTCGTCATCGGCGACGATCACATCGAAGCTTGCGGTCGCGGCACTGCCGTCATCGTGGGCAAAATAAACGCGGCCGCCTTCAAGATCGGCCTGCGAGAACGTCTCGATGGCGAGGCCCGGCGCACCGGATTGGGTAACGAAGCCGCCGCGCGCGTTCGAGACCTTGAAGATCAAAGCATCAGCCTTGTCGTCGGGATCGATGGCCGAGAGGTCGGCCAGCGTGATGCGAACCGAGCGGCCTTTATCGACGGACAAATCGAGATCGCCGGCAATCGACGGCGGAACGTTGCGTACGCTCGCAGTCAGGTTGGCGCCGTCTTCCATGGCGAGGCGGCCGTATTTGACGTTGCCTGACACCGATCCCGTCGACTTAATCGCGATCAGGTGATTGACGCGCACATCGCCCTGCAGCGTGCCCCTGATCTCTGCGGTCTCGGATTTGACTTTTCCGAACAGCCGGCCTTCGTCGTGGACGATGACTTCGCTGGCTGCAACCCCGCCCTCGACGTAGCCATGCACTTCGACCCGGCGGGCGTTCTTGACGTCGCCTTTGAGCACGGCGTCGGTACCGATGATCAACACACCACGATTGTCCGCCATCGATATGCTCCGTACGCTTACGCTCTGTTGATCGCGAAGGTCAGCCATGAATGTGTCAGCTTATCGACTAATCCAGCCCGCTACCCTGAAAGACGGTAAACGGATGTGCTCAGAACCGGATTACCCCGGCACCTGCAGTTGCAGTACGCGCGCCCCGCGCTTGACGGCGATCTGCCAGACCCTTTGCCGCGTGTTCAGCGCCGCCTCCGCTTCGTCGACGTTGGCGATTTTTTCCCCGCTGATGGCGACGATGATGTCGCCAGCGCGGAAGCTCAGGCCCTGCGCCGCCGAGCCATTGCGCACCGAAAGCACCACAACGCCGCCGGTCTCATCCAGATTGAGTTCATCCGCAATCGCCGGCAGGATGTTCGAGACCCGTGCGCCGTCGAGCGGGTGATTGCCTGAGAGATTTTTGACGTCGTCCTTGCCGCCGGCAGGCGCCGCCAGCAGCGCGATCGTGACATCGACCGGCCCGCCCTTGCGTATGACGCCGAGTTTCGCCTGCTGGCCGACACCCTTTGTCGTCAGGCGGTAGAACACCGACCGAGCATCGGTCACTTCAACGCCATCGACGCGGGTAATAACGTCTCCAGGTTCAAGTCCTGCCGCTGCTGCCGGGCCTTTGTCGGAAATGCGCGTCACCACGGCGCCGGCGACGCGGTCGAGGCCGAGACCTTCTGCCACTTCGCGCGTGACGGCTTCGAGTTTGGCCCCCAGCCACGGCCGTTCAACTTTGCGGCCAGACGCAGCGCTTTCGGCGTAAACGCGCACGAGGTTCGACGGGATCGCAAAGCCGATGCCGACCGAACCGCCGGTCTTAGAAAAGATCATCGTATTGATGCCGACGAGGCGCCCCGACATGTCTACGAGTGCGCCACCCGAATTGCCCGGATTGATCGCGGCGTCGGTCTGGATGAACACCTGTTGGTCCGATTGCCCGACCTCGGATCGCGCTAAGGCTGAGACGATGCCGCTGGTGACGGTCTGGCCGACACCAAACGGATTGCCTATCGCAAGCACGAGATCGCCAACTTCGAGACTGTCGGAATCTTCGAATTCAAGAACTGGGAATTTCTCGTTCGCGCCTTCAATTTTGAGAATGGCGATGTCCGTTTTTTCATCGAGCGTAATGACCTTGGCGTCGAACTCGCGCTTGTCGCTGAGGGCAATGCGGATTTCGGTTTCGCCGCGCCCTTTGACGACATGCGTATTGGTCACGACGATGCCGGCCGCATCGATAATGACACCCGATCCGAGCGACGATTGCACGCGCTCGGAGGGTTCGCCGAATTGATTGCCGAACAGCCGGCGGAAGATCGGATCGTCGGCGAACGGCGAATTGAATGCCTGTACGCGGCTGCGAACATAGACATTGACCACAGCTGGTGCCGCTTTGCGCACGATCGGCGCGAACGAATATTGCGCCACCTCGCGCGATGGCGGCGGCAGCTTCTGCTGCGCCTCGGCGGCTGGCGGGGCGCCGACGGACACGATCCCCGATAGGACAGCGATTGCTGCTGCCGCCAGTACTCCCGCAAAAAGAAGCCGTCCTGCGGTAGCTTTCATAGACATGTTCCCATTCCCAGCTTTTTGACATTCGGCGCCAGCAGTCCGCGCCGCAGTACGGAGCCTATTGCGCGATACATAGTTGAGGCCCGGCCTAGATCAACCGCAATGACCTGAGCGATGTCACCGACTGGGTCACAGCTTCATCGGCGCTATGGAATGCGATGCCCAGCCCCTCCCGGGCTTTGGCGTTTGTAAAGTTCTTGACCCGGCCAAGCTCTGGCAGAATTGTCCGCATCCGCTTATCGACGACGGCGAGGCCGCGCACCACCATGTCGGGTAATTCGAGTTTCGGCGCCTTGGATTTGAGATCGGGCAATTCGCGGCTCATGATCTGTCCGAGGTCGAAAAGCCCGAGCTGGCCTTCACCGATCAAATAGCGCTGACCGGCAGCATCGGGCCGCCGAAGCGCCTCGGCGTGCGCAATCGCAACATCACGGACGTGAGCGACCGGAAAGCGTATCTTCGGCGCCGCCGGATACACGCCGCTCGCCATCAGTCGGAACAATTCGTGCGATGTCGAAAGGTCGCCGTCAAGCGCGGGGCCGTGCACAAATCCCGGGTTGATGACGGCGAGTTCTGGCGCGCCGGGCGTTCCACGCACGAACGCCCAAGCGGCCTTTTCAGCCAGCGTTTTCGAGCGGATGTAGGGCGTGATGTCGGTGCGCGTGTCATCGCTGAAATCGGCTTCTGAATAGACATGACCTTGTGGTTTGCCGGGCCCATAGAAAATCGCGACAGTCGACGACGTGACGACAATGCGTTGAACGCCCGCAGCCGTCGCAGCCCTCAGCACTCGGCGCGTGCCATCGACAGCCGGGCGGATGACGTCGCCGGGTTCATCCGGTTGTTGCATCGGAAAAGGCGAGGCCGTGTGAAGCACGAACGTCGCGCCTGCTGCCGCCTCCGTCCAACCGGCGTCCGACAACAAGTCTGCGGTGGCGAACGTCAATCCCGTCACATCGGCACCAAGGCTGGCCACCGCCCGGCGCACGCCATCGGCCTTGTCGAGACTGCGGATGGAACCGCGCACGTCGTATCCGCGCCGCAGCAGTTCGGCAATGATGTGCTTGGCAATAAAACCCGACGCGCCGGTCACAAGAACGAGTGGCTCAGCCATGTTTCACTCCGCAAGCGGGCGCCGTCTGACCCGCATATGATAAACGCCCCAGCGCGGGTTGCGCCAGGGCGTTTTAAAATCAAACCGAAGGGTTGAGCAGTTGTTCCGCGCATTACGCGCTGACGGCCTCGGATTTCAGCATTTCTTCGTGGCGCGCGCGATCCTCGGCACCCTTGACCGTCACATCGCGATCAACGAGTTCGATGACGGCGCGCGGCGCGCTATCGCCATAGCGGAAGCCGGCCTTTAGCACGCGCGTATAGCCGCCTGCGCGGGCCTTGTATCGCGGACCGAGCACGTCAAACAGCTTCTTGACCATGTCTTCGTCACGCATGCGCGCGGCGGCCAAGCGGCGCGAATTCAAATCGCCGCGCTTAGCGAGCGTGATGTATTTGTCAACAACGCGCTGCAAGTCTTTCGCTTTCGGCAGGGTCGTAACGATCTGTTCGTGCTTGATCAGGGCTGCCGCCATGTTCGAGAACATGGCCTGGCGATGCCCGCTTTGCCGCCCGAACCGGCGGCCCATTTTCTTGTGACGCATTGGTCTTCATCCTTATGGTGTCGATTGGTTTTGGGAGGTTCTATGGCCTCGCCTTGTAGGTAGATTTTAGGTGTTAGGTTTTAGGGATTAGGGAAGAAAACCCCTAAAACCTAGTCCCTAATCCCTAGAACCTAGTATTGATCTTCGAACCGCTTTGCGAGTTCGTCGATATTGTCCGGCGGCCAGTTTGGAACTTCCATGCCGAGATGGAGCCCCATGGTCGCCAAAACTTCCTTGATCTCGTTGAGCGACTTGCGTCCGAAGTTCGGCGTCCGCAGCATCTCGGCTTCCGACTTCTGAATGAGGTCACCGATGTAGACGATATTGTCGTTCTTCAAGCAGTTGGCCGAGCGCACGGACAGTTCGAGCTCGTCGACTTTCTTGAGCAGCGCGGCGTTGAACGCAAGTTCCGGATGGCGCTGTTCTTCCTGCGCCTTCTTCGGCTCTTCGAAGTTGATGAAGACGGCGAGCTGGTCCTGAAGAATGCGGGCTGCAAGCGCCACGGCGTCTTCGGCACGGACCGAGCCATCAGTTTCGACCGTCATCGTCAAGCGGTCCTTGTCGAGGTCCTGGCCTTCGCGCGTGTTCTCGACCTTGTAGGAAACCTTCTTCACTGGGCTGTAAAGGCTATCGACCGGGATCAAGCCAATCGCCGCGTCTTCCGGGCGGTTGCGTTCTGAGGCGACATAGCCCTTGCCCATGTCGGCGGTGAATTCCATGCGTATCGACGCGCCCTGGTCGAGGTGGCAGATCACGTGCTCGGGGTTCAGGATTTCGATGTCTGATGAACCCTCGATGTCGCCGGCCTTCACGGGGCCCGCGCCTTCTTTTTTGAGAACCATGCGCTTGACGCCGTCCGAATGGATGCGCAGCGCAATTTCCTTGATGTTGAGGATCATGTTGGTGACGTCTTCGCGGACGCCCGGAACGGACGAGAACTCGTGCAGCACGCCATCAATCTGCACGGTTTTGATTGCCGCGCCTTGTAGCGACGACAGAAGAACCCGGCGCAACGCGTTACCGAGCGTCATACCGAAACCGCGTTCCAGCGGCTCTGCGACCACTGTTGCGACACGGTTGCGATCGCGGCCCGGCTGGATGTCGAGCTTCGACGGCTTAATCAGATCTTGCCAGTTCTTCTGAAGAACATTGATCACGGGGGACCTCGTCTCGGTTTGCGCGCGGGAGGGGGAGAACCCGCCGCATCAGGATCAGGACTACACACGACAAAGCGCCGGTAGAAAAAACGGCGCTCTATGACATTAAACGCGGCGGCGTTTGCGCGGCCGGCAGCCGTTGTGCGGTATCGGCGTCACGTCGCGGATCGAGGTGATCTGCAAGCCCACCGACTGCAGGGCACGAAGCGCTGACTCACGGCCCGAACCGGGGCCCGTGACTTCGACTTCGAGCACCTTCATGCCGTGGTCCATGGCCTTCTTGCCGGCGTCTTCGGCCGCAACCTGCGCCGCGTACGGCGTCGATTTGCGCGAGCCCTTGAAGCCTTTGGTGCCCGACGACGACCAGGCAATCGTGTTGCCCTGCGCATCCGTTATGGTGATCATCGTGTTGTTGAACGACGCATTGACGTGCGCGACGCCCGACGAGATATTTTTCTTCTCGCGCTTTTTTACTTTTCCGCCGCGCCCAGCGGGTGTTGCTTCCTTGGCCATCGTGTCTCGTGCTCCTTAGCCCGCTTGCCCTGGGGCTGAATACTGAATGCGCGCGAGCCAACGCCCGCGCACCAATTGCAAATCTATCGCGCTTATTTGGTCGCCTTTTTCTTGCCGGCGATCGCGACGGCCTTACCCTTGCGGGTGCGCGCATTAGTGTGCGTGCGCTGACCACGGACGGGAAGGCCCTTGCGGTGACGAAGGCCGCGGTAGCAGCCGAGGTCCATCAGACGCTTGATGTTGGTCTGCACTTCGCGGCGCAGGTCGCCTTCAACCGTGTAGTCGCGGTCGATGGCTTCACGGATCTGCAGCACTTCCGCGTCTGTCAACTGGTTGACACGGCGCTCTGCCGGAATGCCGACCTTCTCGCAAATTTGCCTCGCGAAATTCGGACCGATGCCATGAATGTACTGCAGCGCGATGATGGTGCGCTTTGCCGTCGGGATGTTGACGCCTGCGATGCGGGCCACGTTTGTCTCCTGGCGAAATCTTCTTGCGAAGTGTTGTGATTTTTGAAGCGGTGCTTGGCGCGTAAGTGGTTAGATGTGACGGCGCCGGAAACACTTGCGTGCGCCGGTCCGCCTAGATCAGCAAAAAGCGCAACGATCACGGCACCGGGCTTGCACCCGATCCGGATCAAACTGCGCCGTCGCTAAAAAAGTGCAGTGTTGTAGCTCGGCAATACTCCTTCGTCAATTGCTGGTCCAAGGGCCTAAGCCACCTGAAAACCCGCCAGAATCTCTTCGATATTCCTCGTTACGGCGGCAATCGGCGCCATCCCGTCCACCGTCCGCAGCAGCCCGTGGGCGTAGTAGTATCCCGTCAGGGGCGCCGTCTCGCGGTAGTAGGCCATAAGCCGGGTTTTCAGGGCCTCAGCGTTGTCATCTGCCCGAACCGTGCCCCCGGCCGCGATGGTCTCCCGGGCGCGGGTTTCGATGCGGGACGCGAGGGCCGCGTCATCAACCTTAAGTTCGATGACACTGTCGAGCTTGATACCTTTCGACGTCATCAGCCGGTCGAGCGCGGATGCCTGCGGCAATGTGCGCGGGAAGCCATCGAGAATAAATCCACGGGCGCAGTCTTTTTCCGAGATGCGATCGGAAATGATGCCGATGACCACTTCGTCCGGCACAAGGCCCCCGGCGGACATGATGGCCTTGGCCTTGAGGCCGACCGGCGTGCCAGCCTTGACGGCCGCACGCAGCATATCGCCGGTCGACAATTGCGGGATGCCGCTCTTCTCGGAAATCAATTGCGACTGGGTGCCTTTACCAGCGCCCGGAGGTCCGAGAAGAATTAAGTTCATCGCTTCGGTCCGCGCAGTTTGGCCTTCTTGATCAGGCCCTCGTACTGCTGGGCGATCAGGTGGCTTTGGACCTGCGCGACCGTATCCATCGTGACGCTGACGGCGATCAGCAGTGATGTGCCGCCGAAGTACAGCGGGATGCCGGCGTATGAGGTTAGGATTTCAGGCAACACGCAGACCGCTGCAAGATAAAGGGCGCCAACGACGGTGATGCGGGTCAACACGTAGTCGATATATTCCGCCGTCTTCTCGCCAGGACGGATGCCGGGCAAGAACCCGCCGTACTTGCGCAGGTTGTCGGCGGTATCTTTCGGATTGATGACGACGGCCGTGTAGAAGAACGCAAAGAAACCAATCAGCAGGGCGTAGACCAGCATATGCAGCGGCTGGCCCTGGCCGAGGGCTGCGACCGCATTGTTCAGCCACTCTGGCCCTTGACCCGCCGAGAACTGCGCCACCGTGATCGGCAACAGCAACAGCGATGACGCAAAAATCGGCGGGATGACGCCCGACGAGTTTAGCTTCAGCGGCAAATGCGACGCATCGCCCTGGAACATCTTATTGCCAACCTGGCGCTTTGGATATTGCACCAGCAGCCGCCGCTGGGCGCGCTCGAAGAACACGATGGCCGCGATGACGGCGAGCGCCAGCACGAGGAAGAAAATCAAGACCAAAGGTGAGATCGAGCCCGTACGCGACAACTCGAACAACTGGACGAGCGCCCCCGGCAGTCCGGCGACAATGCCGGCGAAAATAATCAACGACGTGCCGTTGCCGACGCCACGCTGCGTGATCTGCTCGCCGAGCCACATCAGGAACATCGTGCCGCCAACGAGCGTGATGACGGTTGTCGCACGGAAGAACATGCCGGGATCGATGACGACCGCACCCGCCGGATTGCGCTGCCCTTCGAGGCCAACGGCGATACCATATGCCTGCAAGGCCGCCAGGACCACGGTCAGGTAACGCGTATACTGGTTGATCTGCTTGCGGCCGGCCTCGCCTTCCTTCTTCAAGGCTTCGAGCTTCGGGTTGATCGAGCTCATCAGCTGCATGATGATGGACGCCGAGATATACGGCATAATGTTCAGCGCGAAGATCGCCAGCCGTTCGAGCGCGCCGCCCGAGAACATGTTGAACATTCCGAGAATGCCGGCGGCCTGATTTTTAAAAGTTTCGGCGTAGGCGAGTGGATTGATGCCGGGCAGCGGAATGAACGTGCCGAGGCGGTAGATGACGAGCGCGCCAAGTGTGAACCACAGTCGCTTTTTTAAATCCTCGGCCTTAGCGAAAGCGCTAAGGTTGAGGTTCGAAGCAAGCTGCTCGGCAGCGGAAACCATGAGCGTCTCTCCTGACCGCTGCGGGGTGCCGCACCGGCTTGTCGCGGCATCATCGCCAGATCGCGCAAACTCAGCGCTGCACTGGCCTCAACGTGGGATCGTGAACGCGTGACGTCCAGGGCCCCGCAGGAAATTTAGTCCTCGGCCTTGGCAGCGGCGGGGGCACCCGGCTTCTTGTTTTTGGCAGCCTTCTTTGCAGCCGACTTGTTTCGCTTAGTGACGTCGGCCTCAAGCACCTTGACTTCGATGACCTTCAGCGAACCGCCGGCCTTTTCAACCGCGGCCTTGGCCTTGGCGCTGGCGTGGTTCACGGTGATCGAGATCTTCGACTTGATGTCGCCGTCGCCAAGCAGCCGCAGCCCGTCTTTCGGGCGGCGCAAGACGCCAGTGGCCACGAGGGACGCCACGTCGATCGGCTTGCCCGCGTCGATGCGCTTGTCCTCGATCGCCTGCTGAATGGCGCCGACGTTGATCTCGTTGTAATCCTTCGGGCGCCACTTGTTGAAGCCGCGCTTTGGCAAGCGGCGATGCAACGGCATCTGGCCACCTTCGAAGCCGCCGATGGCGACGCCGGTTCGTGCCGTCTGGCCCTTGCCGCCGCGGCCGCCCTGTTTGCCGACGCCGGAGCCGATGCCGCGGCCGATGCGGACGCGGAATTTGCGGGCGCCTGCGTTATCTTTAATGCCGTTGAGCCGCATGGGACCCTCTCTTGTTTGCGCCGGGCGACTCCCCTCTGGGGAGCCGACCGCCCGGCGCGGATGCGATTACTTCCCGTCCACCACGCGGACGAGGTGCTGAACCTTCTTGAGCATGCCGCGTGTCGCTGGCGTATCTTCAACCGTCGACGTGCGATGCAGCTTGTTGAGGCCGAGACCGACAAGCGTTTCCGTCTGACGCGCGGGGCGGCGATTAGCGCTGCGCACCTGCTCGACTGTGATCGTCTTCTTCGCTGCCATGTCGTTACCTCAAGCTCGATTGTGAAGGCCCGCGTGCCCGAAAAGCACAGCGCTCCTCCAGAAATTACGCCTCTGCGCCAGCATCGATCGCCGTGCCGTCGCGGCGGCGGGAGACGATGTCAGAGACTTTCTTGTTGCGCCGTGCGGCAACCGCGCGCGGGTTTTCCTGGGCCTTCAGCGCATCGAACGTGGCACGGACGACGTTGTAGGGGTTCGTCGAGCCCATCGACTTGGCCACGACGTCCTGCACACCGACCATCTCGAACACGGCGCGCATGGCGCCGCCCGCGATGATCCCGGTACCGGCTGGCGCCGAGCGCACGACGACCTTGCCGGCTCCGTGACGGCCGACCGTGTCGTGATGCAACGTGCGGGCATCGCGCAGCGGGACACGCAGCAGGTTGCGCTTGGCGGCTTCCGTCGCCTTGCGGATCGCTTCCGGCACTTCACGTGCCTTGCCGTGCCCGAAGCCGACGCGGCCTTTAAGGTCGCCGACGACAACAAGCGCTGCAAAGCCGAAGCGTTTGCCGCCCTTCACGACCTTGGCGACACGATTTATGTGCACCAGCTTATCGGTAAACTCGCTGTCGCGCTCTTCGCGATCGCGTCCGCCGCGCTCTCTTTGGGGTCCACGTGCCACGTTGTATCCTCTCGAGGCTCTAGAAATTCAGTCCGCCCTCACGGGCGGCATCGGCGAGCGCTTTGACGCGCCCATGAAACAGAAAACCGCCGCGATCGAAGACGACGTCCTTGACGCCGGCCTTGACCGCACGTTCGGCAACGAGCTTGCCGACGGCTGCGGCTGCGGCCTTGTCGGCCCCGGTTTTGAGCGAGCCCTTGAGGCCCTTTTCCATCGTCGACGCGGCGGCAATCGTCAGGCCCTTCGCGTCATCGATCACCTGCGCATAAATGTGCTCAGACGAGCGATGGATCGAGAGCCGCGGACGGCCGCTGGCATACGCCTTGAGGGTCCGGCGCACGCGCGCCTGACGCTTGGCAAATTTCTGATTTGAAGTGGCCATGACTGCCGTCCTTACTTCTTCTTGCCTTCCTTGCGGAAGATGTATTCACCTTTGTAACGCACGCCCTTGCCCTGATACGGCTCCGGCTTGCGCGATGCTCTGATCTCGGCTGCGATCTGGCCGACGGCCTGTTTATCGATGCCGCTGACGTTCAGCAGTTCCTGCTTGGCGCCACCGACCTTGACGTCAACGCCCGCGGGGATCTTCAGCACGACGTCATGGCTATAGCCGACGCTGAGCGTCAGCACGTCCTTGCCCTTCATCGAGGCCTTGAAGCCGACGCCGTGAATTTCGAGATCGTGGCTGTAACCATCGGTGACGCCCTTGATCAGGTTGGCGACCTGGGTCCGCGACATGCCCCATCGAGCGCGCGCGGTCTTGGTGTCCTCAACCATTGCGATCTCGACGCCGTCAGCCGTTTTCTCGACCTTCAAGTCTTCTGGCACAACGAAAGACAATTCGCCCTTCGGGCCTTTCATCTTCACCGTCTGGCCGGCGACAGTCGCCGTCACACTGGACGGGACTGGAACGGGCTTTTTACCGATGCGCGACATGTTTCGTTGGCCTTAGAAGATGTTGCAGATGATTTCGCCGCCGACGTTGGCTTCGCGCGCCTTGCTATCCGACATGACGCCCTTCGGCGTTGACAGGATCGAGACGCCGAGGCCGTTGGCAACGGTCGGAATGTCTTTAACCGGCGAGTACACACGGCGGCCCGGCTTGGAGATGCGCTCGATTTCGCGGATCGCCGGCAGGCCGTTGTAGTACTTCAGTTCGATTTCGAATTGCGGGTGTTCGCCCTTCATTTCGACGCGCGTGTAACCGCGGATGTAGCCTTCGTCCGCGAGCACGTCGAGGACGCGGGCGCGCAGGCTCGACGCTGGCGTTGCAACTTTCGGGCGCCGCCGCATTTGAGCGTTGCGGATGCGGGTGAGCATATCGCCGACTGGATCGTTCATTGCCATGATCTTGCGCTTCTCCCTACCAGCTCGACTTCGTCATGCCCGGAATGCGGCCCTGGCTCGCGAGTTCGCGGAGCTGGTTGCGGCACATCATGAGCTTGCGGTAGTTACCGCGCGGGCGGCCGGTGATTTCGCAGCGGTTGCGGATTCGAACCTTGGCGCCGTTACGCGGCATCTCGGCCAGCTTCAGACGCGCCGCAAAGCGCTCCTCCGCCGGCTTCTTCAAGTCGTTCGCAATCGCTTTCAACCGCTTGCGCTTTGGCGCCTGCTGGTCCGCCATGCGGCGGCGGCGGTTGTTCTTTTCAATCGAACTGGTCTTAGCCATGTAGTCTCCTCCAAAGGCCTTTCGGCCACTCCGTCAATGAAGTGGTGCCGAGGTCCTCTAGCTGCGGAACGGGAAGTTGAAGCCTTTGAGCAATTCGCGGGCTTCGTCGTCAGTGCGGGCCGACGTGCAGACGATGACGTCCATACCGAGGACGTTATCGACCTTGTCGTAGTCGATTTCAGGGAACACGAGATGCTCTTTCAGGCCGGTCGCGAAGTTGCCGCGGCCGTCGAAGCTTTTCGGATTGAGGCCTCGGAAGTCTTTTACACGCGGCAATGCAATCGTCACGAAGCGGTCGAGAAACTCGTACATGCGGTCACCGCGCAGCGTCACCTTGGCGCCGATAGCCATGCCTTCGCGCAGCTTATAGACGGCGATGGCCTTGCGCGACTTGGTGATGATCGGCTTCTGACCGGCAATGAGTGCCAGATCGGCGGCGGCAACATCGACTTTCTTGCGGTCGTTGACGGCTTCGCCGACACCCATGTTGATCACGATCTTCTCGATGCGCGGGATCTGCATGACGTTCTGGTATTCGAACTTCTTGCTCAGCGCGTCGCGTACCACCTTTTCGTAGTGCATCTTCATGCGCGGCTTGTAGTCAGCCGGCTTAGGCTTAGCTGGGCCGCGCGGAGCCGCTGCCGCTGCCTTGCGCGCGTCAGCTTTCGCCTTTGCCTCTGCGCCCTTGGCGGCTGCCTTGGTCTCTCCGCCCTTAGCGCCACCTTTGGCACCGGCGTCGGGCTTGGCGCCCTTAGCGCCCTTGTCTTTATCGGCCATGGCTTAATTCTTCTCCGGGATCTGCTCGCCCGAGCGCTTTGAGAAACGAACCTTCTTGCCGTCAGCAAGGATCTTGAAACCGACGCGTGTCGGCTTGCCGTCCTTGGGGTCTTCGACGCCCAGGTTCGAAATCTGGATCGGACCTTCCTTCGAGATAATGCCGCCTTCGGCCTGCGCCGTCTGGCGCTGGTGACGGCGCACCATGTTGATGCCGCGCACCAGAGCTCGGTTTTCTTTCGGGCGCACTTCGATCACTTCGCCGCGCTTGCCCTTATCCCGGCCTGCGAGGACGACGACCGCGTCACCCTTCTTGATTTTCACCGACGCCATTACAGCACCTCCGGAGCAAGGCTGACGATCTTCATGTGGTTCTTCGCGCGCAGTTCGCGCGTCACCGGTCCGAAGATGCGGGTTCCGATCGGTTCGCCGTTGGCATTGATGAGCACAGCCGCGTTTCGGTCGAAGCGGATCAGCGACCCGTCCGGACGGCGCACGCCCTTGGCGACGCGCACGATGACGGCCTTCATGACCTGGCCCTTCTTGACGCGCCCTTTCGGGATCGCCTCCTTGACGGAGATGACGATGGTATCGCCGACGGTGGCGTATCTGCGCTTCGAGCCGCCGAGCACCTTGATGCACTGCACGCGGCGGGCGCCCGAATTGTCGGCGACGTCGAGATTGGTCTCCACCTGGATCATCGCGCCGTTCCTTTTCTCATGTCGCCGCAGGCAAAAGCCCAACGGCAATTTATTGTTCGGTGCCTTCAGAGCCCGTGGGGTCTTGGGAGTTGCCCCAAATTTGAGGCCGGTCCCAACGCTCCAACGGCTGGAGAAGACGTTTCAGTAGTTAAACTTCAAACACTTAAACCAGTGCCGGACTTCAGGCTTTTCCACCCAAGGCAACCCAACGCTTATTCTTCGAGATCGGTGCGGTCTCTTCGATAGACACCAGGTCGCCGGTCTTGAACGTGTTCTTCTCGTCGTGTGCGTGGTACTTCTTCGTACGGCGCACGGTCTTCTTCAAAAGCGGGTGGGTGTACCGGCGTTCGACGACGACGACAATGGTCTTGTCGTTCTTGTCGGACACCACAACACCCTGCAGCACGCGCTTCGGCATAGTCTCAGTCTCCCTTACGCGCCCTTCGTGGCGCTGCCGGCACGCTTGGAGCGTGCCGCTGTTTTGACGCGCGCGATATCGCGGCGAAGTAGCCGGATGCGTGCTGTGTTCTCAAGCTGGCCCGAAGCTCTTTGAAAGCGCAGATTGAACTGCTCCTTCTTGAGTTTCACCAACTGGTCGTCGAGTTGATCGAGCGACATATCGCTAAAGCCGCTGGCCATGATCCGTCCTCACTTCAGTCCTTAAAGCTGCGTCTCGACTTGTGTCCCTTACCGGAACTCAGCCGAGGCGCATCACAACCCTTGTCTTGATCGGCAACTTGGCTGCACCCAGCATCAGGGCTTCCTTCGCCACCTGCTGATTGACGCCGCCGAGTTCAAAAATGATGCGGCCGGGCTTCACGCGCGCGATCCACAATTCTATTCCGCCCTTGCCCGATCCCATGCGGACTTCGGCTGGCTTCTTCGTAACAGGCACATCCGGGAACACGCGGGTCCACATCCGGCCCGCACGCTTGGTGTGACGGGCGATGGCGCGGCGTGCGGCCTCGATCTGGCGCGCGGTCAGACGCTCCGGCTCCAAGGCCTTGAGGCCTATTTCGCCAAAAGCCAGCGTCGTGCCGCCCTTGGCGTTGCCATGGATGCGGCCCTTGAAGGCTTTGCGGAACTTGGTCCGTTTCGGTTGCAGCATTGTCTTGTCGCCCTAATGAAATGTCTTGCGTGTCAGGTGCTCGCCGCCGGGGTGTCGCCGCCACCACCAGCCGCACCACCGGCGCCGCCACCAGCGCCACCGGCACCGCCGCGGCCACCACCGCCGCCGCCGCCGCGTCCCCCACGGCCGCCACGACGCTCGCGGCGATCGCCACGGTCGCCGTCGTCACGGCGCGGACGCGGACCGCCACTCTCCTGCATTTCTGCCGATTTGCGTTCAGCCGCCATCGGATCGTGCTCGATGATCTCGCCCTTGAAGACCCAGACCTTGATGCCGATGATGCCATAGGCTGTGACAGCACGGCCGTAGCCGAAGTCGATGTCGGCGCGCAGCGTGTGCAGAGGCACGCGGCCCTCGCGGTACCACTCGGTGCGTGCGATTTCGGCGCCGCCAAGACGACCGGCGACATTGATACGGATGCCGACCGCGCCGAGACGCAGGGCCGACTGCACCGAGCGCTTCATCGCCCGGCGGAACGCGACGCGGCGCTCGAGCTGCTGTGCGATGCTTTCGGCGATCAGATAAGCGTCGATTTCCGGCTTGCGGATTTCGACGATGTTCAAGTGCACTTCCGACTTTGTCAGGCGCGCCAGATCCGAACGGATGCGCTCGATCTTGTCGCCCTTCTTGCCGATCAGGATGCCCGGGCGTGCGGTATGAACGGTCACGCGGCACTTCTTGTGCGGGCGTTCGATAACGACCTTAGAAATACCGGCTTCGCGCTGGTCTTTCAGAATGTGGGCGCGGATGGCACGGTCTTCATGCAGCAGGCGCGGATATTCGTGGCGCGCCGCGAACCAGCGGCTGTCCCAGGTGCGGTTGATGCCGATGCGAAGCCCGACGGGGTTTACTTTTTGACCCATGTTACTTGGCCTCCTTGGACTTCGCTGGCACTTTGGCGGCAGGCTTCTTGGCGGCCGGCTTGGCCTTTTCGGCTTTTTCTTCTTCGACTTGGCGGACGACGACAGTCAGCTGCGCGAACGGTTTCAGAATCTGCGAACCGCGACCGCGGCCGCGCGCATGAAAACGCTTCAGCGTCAGGTTCTTGCCGACATAGGCTTCGGCAACAATGAGTTCGTTGACGTCAAGGCCGTGGTTGTTTTCCGCGTTCGCGACGGCGCTCATCACGCACTTGCGCACATCGACGGCAATGCGCTTCTGGCTGAACTCAAGATCAGCCATGGCCTTATCGACCTTCTTACCGCGGATCATCGTGGCAACGAGGTTCAGCTTCTGCGGAGAAACCCGCAGCGACCGTACGACCGCTTGCGCCTCGTTGTTGACCAGGCGCCGCTCGTGGCTTGGCTTGCCCATTATTTCTTCACCGATTTCTTGTCGCCGCCGTGGCCCGGGAAATGCCGGGTCGGTGCGAATTCACCCAATTTGTGGCCGATCATGTCTTCGGTGATGGCCACCGGAATATGCTTCTTGCCGTTGTGCACGCCGAACGTCAGCCCAACGAACTGCGGAAGGATCGTCGAGCGGCGGCTCCACGTCTTGATGACTTCGCTACGGCCTGACGAGCGGGATTTATCCGCCTTCTTCAGGATGTAGCCGTCAACGAACGGGCCCTTCCAGACTGAACGTGTCACGAGTGCGTCTCCTTCAATCGGTTCGCTTGCGCTGCCGGATTACTTGGCCTTCTGGCGGGCGCGAACGATAAACTTGGTGGTCGACTTGTTCTTGCGTGTCTTGTAGCCCTTGGTCGGCTTGCCCCACGGCGTCGCCCAGTGCTTGCCGCCCTTGGTGCGGCCGCCGTTGGGGTGATCGACCGGGTTCATGGCGATCGAACGGTTGTGCGGGCGGCGGCCCTTCCAACGCGTGCGGCCGGCCTTGCCGACGACAGTGTTCATATGATCGGGGTTCGAAACGGCGCCCACGGTTGCCATGCAGTCCGCCGGCACCTTGCGGGTTTCGCCCGAGTTGAGCTTCAAAACGGCCCAACCGGAGTCGCGGCCGACGAGCTGCACGAAGGAGCCTGCCGAGCGCGCCATCTGGCCGCCCTTGCCCTGCTTCATCTCGACATTGTGCACAATGGTGCCGACCGGCATGGCCGAGAGCGGCATGGCGTTGCCGGGTTTGACATCGACCTTGGCACCCGACACGACCGTGTCACCGGCGTTAAGCCGCTGCGGCGCAAGAATGTACGACAGCGTGCCGTCCGGATACTTGAGAAGCGCAATGAACGCCGTCCGGTTCGGATCGTATTCCAACCGCTCGACGACGGCGGGTGAATCGAACTTGCGGCGCTTGAAATCGATGCGGCGATAGCTCTGCTTGTGACCGCCGCCGATGAAGCGCGACGTGGTGCGGCCGTCGCTGTTGCGGCCGCCGGTCCTGTTTTTACCTTCGACGAGGGCCTTGATCGGGCCACCCTTCCACAGCATCGAGCGATCGATCTGCACGAGGTGGCGCCGGCCGGGCGACGTTGGGCTGAATGTTTTAAGCGCCATGGTGCCTTACTCCTTAGAGACCGGTCGTCACGTCGATGGAATGACCATCTTCGAGCGTGACAACTGCCCTCTTGGTATCGCTCAGCAGGGCAGTGATGCCGCGGAACGACCGTTTCTTGCCCTTGCGGACGATGGTGTTGACGGCTTTGACCTTAACCTTGAACAGGGCCTCGATCGCAGCCTTGATCTCGGTCTTGGTCGCCTTCGGGTTGACCTTGAAGATCACCTGATTGGATTCCGATGCGAGCGTCGCTTTTTCCGTGATGACGGGGGCGACGATGACATCGTAAGCGGTGCGTTTCGTCGTCATTTGAAGCGCGCCTCCAGCGCCGCGACGGCCGCTTTCGTCAGAACCAACTTCTTACGACGCAGAATGTCGTAGACGTTGATGCCCTGAACCGGGAGCACGTCGATGTTCGGAATGTTGCGGGCCGCCCGAGCGAACGCCGGTTCGATCTCGGCGCCGTCGATGATCAGCACGTTCTTCCACTCGAGCTTGGCAAACTGGCTCTTGAGAGCGCCGGTCTTGCCATCGGTGGAAGAAGCCTTGTCGAGCACGACGATCTCGCCAGCCTTCGCTTTCGCCGACAATGCGTGACGAAGCGCGAGCGCGCGGACCTTCTTCGGCATCTCGATGGCATGCGAGCGCGGCTTCGGTCCAAACGCCTTGCCGCCGCCGCGGAACTGCGGTGCCGACTTGTCGCCGTGGCGCGCCCCGCCGGTGCCCTTCTGCTTGTACATTTTCTTGCCCGTGACCGCGACTTCCGAGCGGTCGGCAGCGTGGTGCGTGCCGGCCATGCGCTTCAGCGTCTGATAGCGCACCATGCGGTGGATCAAATCGGGGCGCGCTTCGAGACCGAAAATGGCGTCCGCCAATTCGATATCGCCAGCCTTGCCGGCATCGAGCGTTGTGACTGAGGCTTTCATCACGCGCTCTCCTTCTTCGCTTCAGCACGCGGCCTGAAGGCGCCGGGCATCGGCAAATCCTTCGGCGCGGCCTTCTTGACGGCATCGCGAACGACGACCCAGCCGCCCTTGGAGCCTGGTACGGCGCCGCGGATCATGACGAGACCGCGATCCTTGTCGATTTTTGCAACGACGAGGTTTTGCGTGGTGATGCGCTCATCACCCATGTGCCCGGCCATCTTCTTGCCCTTGAACACCTTGCCAGGGTCCTGGCGCTGACCGGTCGAGCCGTGCGAGCGGTGCGAGACCGAGACACCGTGGGTGGCGCGCAGGCCGCTGAAGTTCCAGCGCTTCATGGCGCCCTGAAAGCCCTTGCCCTGCGACGTGCCCGTGACATCGACAAACTGGCCTGGAAGGAAATGGTCGGCGGTGATTTCCGCGCCCACTTCGATCAGGTTGTCGGGCGTAACGCGAAACTCGGCGAGTTTGCGCTTCGGTTCGACTTCAGCCTTGGCGAAGTTGCCGCGATCGGCTTTCGTCAGTCGCGACGGCTTACGTGTACCGCCGCCGACCTGAATGGCCGTGTAGCCGTTCTTCTCAATAGTGCGGTGGGACAGAACCTGCAGGTTCTCGAGCCGCAACACGGTGACGGGGATATGTTCCCCGTTGTCCGTGAAGATGCGGGTCATACCCACCTTCTGTGCAATCACTCCGGAACGCATGTGCATTCCTTCCTTTTCAATGGGGCCGTACACTTCAGAAGCGCAGAGGGTCCGAGTCCAAATTCTTTACAGCTTAATCTCGACGTCGACGCCGGCTGCGAGATCGAGCTTCATGAGCGCGTCCACCGTCTGCGGCGTCGGATCGACGATGTCGAGCAACCGCTTGTGGGTCCGCATTTCGAACTGTTCGCGGCTCTTCTTGTCGATGTGCGGCGAACGGTTGACGCAAAACTTCTCGATGCGCGTCGGCAGCGGGATCGGACCCCGCACTTCGGCACCGGTGCGTTTTGCCGTGTTCACGATCTCGCGGGTCGAGGCATCGAGTATTCGATGATCGAACGCTTTGAGACGGATGCGGATGTTTTGGCCGTGCATTGGTGTCGCTTTCACTCTTCGAGAAAAGACAAAAGAAGCGCTCCGTTCAGGGGGCGCTTCTCAAACAGCATACCTACTCGAGGATCTTGGTCACGACGCCGGCGCCGACGGTACGGCCGCCTTCACGAATGGCGAAGCGCACTTTTTCTTCCATGGCGATCGGCGAGACGAGTTCAACCGTCACCGAGACGTTGTCGCCCGGCATGACCATTTCCGTACCTTCGGCGAGCTTGACGGTGCCCGTAACGTCGGTGGTGCGGAAGTAGAACTGCGGCCGGTAGTTGGTGAAGAACGGGGTATGACGGCCGCCTTCTTCCTTGTTCAAGATGTAGGCTTCGGCCGCGAACTTCTTGTGCGGCTTGACGGAGCCCGGCTTGCAAAGAACCTGGCCGCGCTCGACGGCTTCCTTGTCGATACCGCGCAGAAGAATGCCGACGTTGTCGCCGGCTTCGCCGCGATCGAGCAGCTTGCGGAACATTTCAACGCCAGTGCACACCGACTTCTGGGTGTCGCGGATGCCGACGATCTCGACTTCTTCGCCGACCTTGATGATGCCGCGTTCGATACGGCCTGTGACGACGGTACCGCGACCCGAGATCGAGAACACGTCTTCGATCGGCATCAAGAACGGCAGATCCATCGGACGGTCGGGAATCGGGATGAACGTGTCGAGGGCTTCATACAGCCTGAGAATGGCTTCATCCGCCAACTCGCCCTTTTCGCCGTTGAGTGCCTTGACAGCCGCACCACGGATGACCGGCGTATCGTCGCCCGGGAACTGGTACTTCGAGAGCAGTTCGCGGACTTCCATCTCGACGAGGTCGAGGAGTTCCTGATCTTCGACGATGTCGCACTTGTTCAGGAACACGACGATCTTCGGCACGCCGACCTGGCGGGCGAGCAGGATGTGTTCGCGCGTCTGCGGCATCGGTCCATCGACAGCCGAGACAACCAGGATGGCGCCGTCCATCTGCGCCGCACCAGTGATCATGTTCTTGACGTAATCGGCGTGGCCCGGGCAGTCGACGTGGGCGTAGTGCCGGTTCGGGGTCGAGTATTCGACGTGCGAGGTCGCGATCGTCAAGATCTTGGTCGGGTCTCGACGGCCCTGGCTCTCGGACGCTTTCGCCACTTCGTCGTACGCGATCGCCGTCGATGTCCAGCCGCGGTCATGCGAGACCTTGGTCAGCGCTGCGGTCAGCGTTGTTTTACCGTGGTCGACGTGACCGATCGTACCGACGTTGCAATGCGGCTTGTTCCGCTCGAACTTTTGCTTGGCCATCGTTGGCTCTCCTTAGTCTTCCTAACGCGCCTCAGGTTTTGGGCCTGAGATTTCCTAGCTTGTCTTCAAGTCCCGGCTGCTGGATCGCTCCAGCTGACGGGCCTCATTCGGATCAGGCGTACTTCGCCTTGACTTCTTCAGCGACGTTGCGCGGCACTTCCGCGTAGTGTGCAAACTGCATGGTGTAAGAGGCGCGGCCAGTCGACATCGACCGCAGCTGACTGACATAGCCGAACATATTGGCCAGCGGCACGAAAGCGCGGACGACCGTGGCGTTGCCGCGCATCTGTTGATCGCGAATTTGACCGCGGCGGCTGTTGATGTCGCCGATGACGCCGCCGACAAAATCCCCAGGCGTCACGACTTCCACATCCATGACCGGCTCGAGCAGCTTCACGCCGCCCTTTTCACAAGCTTCCTTCATCGCAGCGCGTGTCGCAATTTCAAAGGCGATCGCGGAACTATCTACTTCGTGGAATGCGCCGTCATAAAGATTGACCTTCATATCGACCATCGGGAAGCCGATCAGAATGCCGTTGTCCCAGACTGAGTTGACGCCCTTTTCGACGCCGGGCAGGTACTCTTTAGGGACCGTGCCGCCAATGATCGTCGTCATGAACTCGTTGCCCTTGCCGACTTCGTTCGGCTCAAGCTTGAGTTTGACGCGGGCGAATTGGCCCGTACCGCCGGTCTGCTTTTTGTGCGTGTAGTCGATCTCGGTCGCCCGCGCGAGCGTCTCGCGATAGGCAACCTGCGGCGCGCCGACGTTGGCTTCAACGCCATAAGTGCGCTTCAGAATATCGACCTTGATGTCGAGGTGAAGCTCGCCCATGCCCTTGAGAATGGTCTCGCCCGACTCCTGATCGACAGCGACGCGGAACGACGGATCCTCGTGCGCCATTGTGTGCAGCGCGATCGCCATCTTTTCCTGATCGGCCTTTGTCTTCGGCTCGATCTTCATCTCGATAACGGGATTGGGGAAATCCATCTTTTCGAGAATCACCGGCTTCGCGGGGTCGCACAGCGTTTCGCCCGTGCGGGTATCTTTCAAGCCTTGCAGCGCCAGGATGTCGCCGGCAAAAGCTTCCTTGATCTCGACGCGTTCATCGGCGTGCATCAGGAACATGCGCCCCGCCCGCTCTTTCTTGTCGCGCGTTGTATTGGCGAGCGCCATGCCCTGCTCGAGCTTGCCCGAGTAAACGCGGCAGAATGTCAGCGAGCCGACGTGCTCGAAGCTCATAATCTTGAAGGCGATCATGGACAGCGGCTCGTTGTCGGCCGGCTTGCGCAGGATCGGCTGATCTGTTTTCGGATCGATGCCGGTGTAAGCTTCGCGCTCGAGGGGCGAGGGGAGGAAATCAACCACGGCATCGAGCAGCGGCTGCACGCCCTTATTCTTGAACGCAGATCCGCACATCATCGGATAGAAGGCGCGCGTCACCGTCGCCTTACGGATCAGCTTGCGCAGCGTGTCTTCGTCGGGCTCTTTGCCGTCGAGATAGTCGGACATCGCAGCGTCGTCCATATCGACGGCCGCTTCGATCATGAGAGCGCGGAATTCAGCGGCCTTGTCGGCGAGGTCGTCAGGGATTGGTCCCTCGACCATTTTCGAATCTTTGCCGTCACCATCCCAGGTGATCGCGATCATGCGGATAAGGTCGACGACGCCCTTGAAGTTGGCTTCGGCGCCGATCGGAATCTGCAGCGGCACGGCCTTGGCGCCGAGCTTATCTTTGATGTCAGCAAGGCACATATAGAAGTCGGCGCCGGTCTTATCCATTTTGTTGGAAAAGATGATGCGCGGCACGCCATACTTGTCGCCTTGGCGCCAGACGGTTTCGGTCTGCGGCTCGACGCCCTGGTTGCTGTCGAGAACGCACACAGCACCGTCGAGCACGCGCAACGAACGCTCGACTTCGATCGTGAAATCGACGTGGCCGGGCGTATCGATGATGTTCAAGCGGCGCTTGCGGCCGTCGCGGCCGGGCCAGAAGCAGGTCGTCGCGGCCGACGTGATCGTGATACCGCGCTCGGCTTCCTGCTCCATGAAATCCATGGTCGCGGCGCCGTCATGCACTTCGCCGATCTTGTAAGACTTGCCGGTGAAATACAGCACGCGCTCAGTGGTCGTGGTTTTCCCAGCATCGATGTGGGCCATGATGCCGAAATTGCGGTAGTCTTCGATGGCGTATTGACGGGCCATGATGTGCCTCGAATTCCCTTAAAAGTCCTACCAGCGGTAATGCGAGAAGGCGCGGTTGGCTTCCGCCATTTTATGCGTATCTTCGCGCTTCTTGACTGCCGTGCCGCGATTGTTGGCGGCGTCCAGCAGTTCGCCTGAAAGCTTGTCGATCAGCGTCGATTCATTGCGCGAACGGGCCGCAGCGATGATCCAGCGGATGGCGAGTGCCTGGCGGCGCTCATTGCGCACTTCAACCGGCACCTGATACGTGGCGCCACCGACGCGGCGCGACCGCACTTCGACAGCTGGCATGACGTTTTCCAGCGCTGATTTGAACATATCGATTGCGCTAGACTTGGCCTTGGCTTCCATCTTCTCGAACGCGCCATAGACCATACGTTCGGCAACCGACTTCTTGCCGTGCTCCATTACCGCGTTCATGAACTTGGTCACGACCAAATCGTTGAACTTCGGATCAGGGATCACTTCCCGCTTTTGCGCCGCGTGACGACGAGACATGCTGCAAAGTCCTTCGCTTCGAATTCTTCGTTCAACTTCGAGATCCCAGATCGCGCCGCCTAGTGGGCGGCTTGTCCGGGATGATCCTCGCTTTCGCTCAGATCACTTCGGACGCTTGGCGCCGTATTTCGAACGCCGCTGACGCCGCGCCGCAACACCCTGCGTGTCGAGCACGCCGCGGACGATATGGTAGCGCACACCGGGCAGATCCTTGACGCGGCCGCCGCGGATCAGAACAACCGAGTGCTCCTGAAGGTTATGACCTTCGCCCGGGATGTAGCCGATGACTTCAAAACCATTCGTGAGCCGGATCTTCGCAACCTTGCGCAGTGCCGAGTTCGGCTTCTTAGGAGTCGTCGTATAAACCCGGGTGCACACGCCGCGCTTTTGCGGGCAGCTCTCCATGTGACGCGACTTCTCGCGGTAGGTTTTCTTTTCCCGGGGCTTCCGGATCAACTGTTGTATCGTCGGCATCAGCCCAACCTTGCCTACAAGTCCCAACCGCCGGCCGCATTCCACAACCGGAAATGCGCCAAGCAAACCAGCTAGGAAGGCGTCACCGCCCCTAGCATGAAAAAACCAGAGGATCGTGCCGCCCTTGAGGGGTGACAGATCATGGCCCGTCGATGTGCTCTGCTTTAGTGACGGGAGCGTTTAGGACCGGGCTCCAGCGCAAACAAGCGCGCCCGAGGTCCTACCACCTTCCGTGAGAGTGCGCCGAGCTATATACACGCGTGGCATAATGGTCAACAGGGCGTCACGGCGGGGTTGAAAAAATTTGCCGCGCCACGCGCGAATGTGAGGCCAATGGGGCTGCGTCACGGTGTCAGCGCGCAGCCTTTTGCAGCAAAACCACTGAATAGCGAAACGGCCGCCCTGAGTGGGGCGGCCGCTGGTCGTCGCGCTTGTGCAACTGCTACTATGCGGCCTCGTCCGTTGCCGTGCGGCGGCGGCGGCGCGCGGCGGGTCCACCCGTCGCGCCATCGGGACCCGGCAGCGGCGTTTTCGACTGCTCTTTCGCAATCAGCTCGTCGCGCTTGGCCGCGATTTTGCGCAGCTGGCGCAGCATGCCGCCGGTGCCGGCCGGAATTAGGCGGCCGACGATGACGTTTTCCTTCAGGCCTTCGAGCATGTCGGACTTGCCGTTCACGGCAGCGTCTGTCAGCACACGCGTGGTTTCCTGGAACGACGCCGCCGAGATGAACGACCGGGTCTGCAGCGACGCCTTGGTGATGCCGAGCAGCACCGGAGTTGCCACCGCAATCCGCTTTCCAGCTTTTTCAATCGCCAGGTTGACCTCGTCGAACTCGGTCCGGTCGATCTGCTCGCTCTTGATCAGATCGGTATCGCCTGGATCGGTGATCTCGACCTTCTGCAGCATCTGCCGGACGATGACCTCGATGTGCTTGTCGTTGATGGTCACGCCCTGCAAACGGTAGACGTCCTGGATCTCGTTGATCAGGTAGTTGGCCAGTTCCTCGACGCCTTTAATCGCCAGGATGTCGTGCGGCGCCGGATTGCCGTCATAGACAAAGTCCCCGCGTTCGATCCTGTCGCCGTGCTGGACCGCAAGGCTCTTGCCCCGCGGGATCAGGTACTCGGCCGATTCCTGCGTCTCGTCGTCCGGCTTGATGTGGATGCGCTGCTTATTCTTATAGTCCTTGCCAAACTCGACCGTGCCGGAGATTTCAGCCAGGATCGCGTGATCCTTCGGCCGGCGGGCTTCGAACAGTTCGGCGACGCGCGGCAGACCGCCCGTGATGTCGCCTGACTTCGCGGCCGCCGTCGGGATACGCGCCAGCACGTCGCCGGCCTTCACGTCCGCGCCGCGATCGACCGAGAGCACGGCGTCAACCGACAGCAGATAACGGGCGTCTCCACCGCGTGCGACCTTGATCGGCTTGCCCTTGCCGTCCTTGACGACGAGTGCAGGCTTCAGTTCATTGCCGCGCGGGCTGGTACGCCAGTCGACGATGACGCGGTTCGAAGTGCCCTTCATTTCGTCTGTCTTCTCGCGGACTGACGCACCTTCGATCAGGTCCTCGAAATCGACGGTGCCGTTAGCTTCCGAAAGAATAGGCCTGGTGTATGGGTCCCACTGCGCGATCTTGGTGCCGCGCTTCACGGTATCGCCCTCATCGACGTACATGCGGGCGCCATAGCTGATTTTATGCGCCGACAGTTCCTTGCCCGACTGATCGATGATCATCACCGACATTGTACGCGTCATCGAGATCGTCTGACCCTTCGAGTCCTTGGCCATGGCACGGCCCTTGATTTTGATCGTGCCGTTGAAGTTGCTTTCGATGAAGGATGAATCGACGAGGTTTGCCGTGCCGCCGATGTGGAACGTGCGCATCGTTAGCTGCGTGCCCGGTTCCCCGATCGACTGCGCCGCGATAACGCCGACGGCTTCGCCGATGTTGACCGGCGTGCCGCGAGCCAGATCGCGGCCGTAGCACTTGGCACAAACGCCCGACACGGTTTCGCAAGTTAGCACCGAGCGAATGCGGATTTCCTGGATCTCAGCCTTGCCGATGGCTTCGGCATGGCGTTCCTCGATCAGGTCGCCGTCCTTGATGATCAGCTCGCCCGTGACGGAGTGCTTGATGTCTTCCGCTGCCGTGCGGCCAAGCACGCGCGCCGCGATCGACACGATGACCTGCCCTGCATCGACGACCGCCTGGACGTTAATGCCGGCATCCGTTCCGCAATCGGGTTCCGAGATGATGGCATCCTGCGCCACGTCGACAAGACGGCGCGTCAGGTAACCCGAGTTCGCTGTCTTCAAGGCTGTGTCGGCGAGGCCCTTACGGGCGCCGTGCGTCGAGTTGAAATATTCGAGAACGCTGAGGCCTTCCTTGAAGTTCGAGATGATTGGCGTTTCGATGATCTCGCCCGACGGCTTGGTCATCAGTCCGCGCATCCCGGCGAGCTGCTTCATCTGTGCGGGCGATCCGCGCGCACCCGAATGGCTCATCATGTAGACCGAGTTGATCTGCCGGTCGCGGCCAGTCTTGGGATCTTTCTGGACCGCGGAAATGCGATCCATCATATCCTTGGCAATCTGGTCCGTGCAGCGCGACCATGCATCGACGACCTTGTTGTACTTCTCGAGCTGCGTAATCAAGCCGTCCTGATACTGCTGCTCGAAATCGCGCACTTCGCCGTTGGTCTTTTCGACGATCTTTTCTTTCGATTCCGGGATCTGCATGTCGTCCTTGCCGAACGAGATGCCGGCCTTGAAGGCATGATGGAACCCGAGCGACATGATGCGATCGCAAAATATCACCGTCTCCTTCTGACCGCAGTTGCGGTAGACCGCGTCGATCATGCCGGAGATATTCTTCTTCGTCAGAAGCTGGTTGACGAGCGCGAACTTGACGCCCGGCTTCTTCGGCAGATGCTCGCCGAGCAGCATACGTCCGGGTGTCGTTTCGTTGATTTCGACGGCGGTTTCGCCCTTTTCGTTCACGGCCGAGAACCGGCCCCTGATCTTGGCGTGCAGCGTCACGGCCTTCGCCTCTAGTGCATGCTGCACTTCCGAAATCGAGCCGAAGACCATGCCTTCGCCCGGCTCGTGATCGCGCATGATCGACAGGTAGTAGAGACCAAGCACGATGTCCTGCGACGGCACGATGATTGGCTGGCCGTTGGCCGGGTGCAGGATGTTGTTCGTTGACATCATCAGCACGCGGGCTTCGAGCTGCGCTTCCAGAGACAGCGGCACGTGGACTGCCATCTGGTCGCCGTCGAAGTCGGCGTTGAACGCGGCGCAGACCAGCGGGTGAAGCTGGATCGCCTTACCTTCGATCAGTTGTGGTTCGAACGCCTGAATGCCGAGGCGATGCAAAGTCGGCGCGCGGTTCAGTAAAACCGGGTGCTCGCGAATGACTTCATCTAGAACGTCCCAGACTTCCGGCTTTTCCTTTTCAACCAGCTTCTTCGCTTGCTTGACGGTGGCTGCCTGCCCAAGCACCTGCAGCCGCGCGTAGATGAACGGCTTGAATAGTTCGAGTGCCATCTTCTTTGGCAGGCCGCACTGGTGCAGTTTCAGTTCGGGACCAACGACGATGACAGAACGGCCGGAGTAATCGACGCGTTTGCCGAGAAGATTCTGGCGGAAGCGGCCCTGCTTGCCTTTCAGCATGTCGGCGAGCGACTTCAACGGACGCTTGTTGGCGCCCGTGATGACGCGGCCGCGGCGGCCGTTGTCGAACAGCGCATCGACCGCTTCCTGAAGCATGCGCTTTTCGTTGCGGATGATGATGTCGGGCGCGCGCAACTCCATCAGCCGTTTCAAGCGGTTGTTGCGGTTGATGACGCGGCGGTAGAGGTCGTTGAGGTCGGACGTGGCGAAACGTCCGCCATCGAGCGGCACAAGCGGGCGCAGCTCAGGCGGAATGACCGGCACCTGGGTCAGGATCATCCACTCGGGGCGGTTGCCGCTTTCCATGAAGGCTTCAATGACCTTCAGGCGCTTGCCGAGTTTCTTCGGCTTCAATTCGGTCGTCGATTCGGCGATTTCCTGGCGCAGTGCGATCGCGATCTTGGGAAGATCCATCGAGGTCATGATCTCGCGGATGGCTTCCGCGCCGATGCCGGCCGTGAAGCTGTCGGCGCCGTATTCCTCGACCGCCGCGTTATACTGCTCTTCGGTCAGCAGCTGGCGCTCGTTGAACGGCGTCACGCCAGGTTCAATGACGATGTAGTTCTCGAAATAGAGCACGCGCTCGAGATCCTTGAGCGCCATGTCGAGCAGCAGGCCGATACGGCTCGGCAGCGACTTCAAGAACCAGATGTGCGCGACGGGCGCTGCCAGTTCGATATGGCCCATGCGCTCGCGGCGTACTTTCGCCAGCGTCACTTCAACGCCGCACTTTTCGCAGATCAGGCCCTTGTACTTCATACGCTTGTACTTGCCGCACAGGCACTCGTAGTCCTTGATCGGACCGAAGATGCGGGCGCAGAACAGGCCGTCGCGCTCCGGCTTGAAGGTGCGGTAGTTGATGGTTTCGGGCTTTTTGATTTCGCCGAACGACCACGACAGAATGTCTTCCGGCGACGCAATCGAGATCTTAATCTGATCGAACGCAGGCGCCGGCGCCTGGGCCTTAAAGATGTTGGTAATTTCGTTCATCGGTTCGTCTCCTCATGGGACCGGCGGGGGTGGCTCGGTCCCGTTGGACTGCGGTTCGCAGAAAATCTTTGGCCCTCCCCCGCTCACGCGCGGGGAAGGGCGTTTCGTCGGTTACTCGGCGGCCGGCGGCAACTGCGCCTGAGGCGGTTCTTCCTCGGGTGCGTTAGCCGCAACAAGCGCTTCGGTGTTGACGAGTTCGACGTTGAGGCCGAGCGCACGCATTTCCTTGACGAGCACGTTGAAGCTTTCCGGCACGCCGGCTTCGAAGGCATCGTCGCCGCGCACGATCGACTCGTAGACCTTGGTGCGGCCGGCGACGTCGTCCGACTTGACGGTCAGCATTTCCTGCAACGTGTAGGCGGCGCCATAGGCTTCGAGCGCCCACACTTCCATTTCACCGAACCGCTGGCCGCCGAACTGCGCCTTACCGCCCAACGGTTGCTGGGTAACAAGCGAGTACGGCCCAATCGAGCGGGCGTGGATCTTGTCGTCGACGAGATGGTGCAGTTTCAGGATGTACTTGTAGCCAACCGTGACCTTGCGATCGAACGGTTCGCCGGTGCGGCCGTCGACCAGGTTGACCTGGCCCGAGGTGTCGAGGCCGGCCATCTCCAGCATTTCGACGATGTCGGGCTCGTGCGCCCCGTCAAACACCGGCGATGCGAACGGCACGCCCTTGCTGAGGTTGCGCGCCAGCTCGAGTGTCTGCTCGTCGTCGAGATCGGCGATGTCGGCCTTGTACGACTTCTCGCCGTAGATCTCGCGCAGGGTCTTGCGGACCTGCGTCATCGACGCTTCGCGCGCGCCGTTGATCATCTCGCCGATCTTCTTGCCGAGGCCCGCCGCGGCCCAGCCGAGATGGGTTTCGAGAATCTGACCGACGTTCATGCGGGAAGGCACGCCGAGCGGGTTGAGCACGATGTCGACCGGAATGCCCTCTTCGAGGTACGGCATGTCCTCCAGCGGCATGATGCGCGAGATAACGCCCTTGTTGCCGTGACGGCCGGCCATCTTGTCGCCCGGCTGCAGCTTGCGCTTGGTGGCGACGAAGACCTTGACCATCTTCATCACGCCCGGCGGCATTTCATCGCCGCGCTGCAGCTTATCGACCTTATCGAGTTCCGAATTTCATTTTTTCAGCAACGTAGCTGGCGATACAAATTTGAATATCCGCTAATAAGCTTTGCTTATCCTCGGTGTGCCATTCCTCCACAGACGTCGGATGCACCACGCCCAGAGAAGATTTTCT
>JANNSR010000167.1:0-73134 GCA_031402935.1 Hyphomicrobium sp.
GGCTCGATCAAGCAGGCAAGCCCTGCCGGCAAGTACCTGCTCGACAATGGCGTGATGCCGGCCGACTTCAATCAGTACGGCACGCGGCGGGGCAATCATGAAGTGATGATGCGCGGCACCTTCGCCAACATCCGCATCAAAAACCACATGGTCAAGGACGCGACCGGTACTGTCAAAGAGGGCGGGCTGACCATTCACCAGCCGTCCGGCAATGAGATGCCAATCTATGACGCCGCCATGCAGTACGAACGCGAAGGCGTGCCGCTTGTGGTGTTCGCCGGTATCGAATACGGCAACGGCTCGTCGCGCGACTGGGCGGCCAAGGGCACCAATCTGCTCGGCGTCAAGGCCGTCATCGCGCAATCGTTCGAGCGGATACACCGTTCGAACCTAGTTGGCATGGGCATCGTTCCGTTCACGTTTGAGGACGGTACGACCTGGCAATCGCTTGGGCTCAAAGGCGACGAGCAGATCACGATCCGCGGTCTTACCGGTGTGAAACCGCGCCAGAAGTTGACGGCGATCATCACATCGACGGATGGCAGCGCGCAGTCGGTTCCTCTCCTTTGCCGCATCGATACGCTGGACGAGCTTGAATACTTCAAGAACGGCGGGATTCTGCATTACGTGCTGCGCAACCTCGCAGCCTGAGCCTATGGCTCGCTGGTGGCTGGCCCGTCGCGCGTAACCTCGTCATCGCAGCGCAGAGATGCGTCGCTGCACCACCCTAATTGCCTGAAACCGCCATCACCCCGCATTCGCCTGTAAGATTTGGCCGGTCACGAACGTATGGGTCTCATTAGGCTCACTCGTTCGTGACCGGCCTTTAACTTTTGCAGCCATGATTGGCGTCGTAGTATCCACGGCAACCGCTGGCGGGTCCTCGCTAGCCTCAAGGACCTTAGACATGCGATTTCGTGACGTGACACTCGGATTGGTTTTGGCGCTCGCCACCAGCGCCGGTTCAGTCCGAGCCGAAACAACAGCGGCACCTGCGACGCTTCCTGGCGAGCAACCGGTAACGCCCGTGCGCGCAGTGATCGAGCTATTCACGAGCCAAGGCTGCTCGTCATGCCCTCCCGCCGACGCACTCCTGAAGAAGTACGCCCAAGACCCGAGCATCATCGCCCTGTCTTTTCCCGTCGATTACTGGGACTATCTCGGCTGGAAGGATACGTTTGCATCGCCGCGTAACTCCGACCGTCAGCGCAGTTACGCCAAGGCCCGCGGTGACGGTGCCATCTACACGCCGCAGGCCGTCGTCAACGGTGTGGCGCACGCCAACGGCAGTTCCAAATCGGAAATCGAGGCCGCGATCGACGCCACGTCGAAGGCCGCGTCTCTGCAGAAAGTTCCGATCCGCTTCTGGCAGGAAAGCAATACGATGAATATCGCTGTCGGCGCGGCAACGACTGACCAAGACGTTCGCGAGGCGACGATTTGGCTTGGCGTCGTCCAGACCGCCGGCACTGTCGATATCAAGAAGGGCGAGAACTCCGGCCAAAGTCTTGTCTATACCAACGTCGTCCGCGATATTACCCCGATTGGACTGTGGAAGGGCCAGGCCCTGAAAATCCAAATTCCGCGCGGCGCCGTGATGTTGGCTGAGACGCAGAAATCCGTGGTGCTTATTCAAGAAGGCCGCAGCGGCCCGATCGTCGGCGCAGCCTGGGCCGGGCTTTGGTGATCGATCACCGCAACTCAACCTATGCCGCCAAACCGCGCTTTTTGAGCAAACCCTCGATGCGCGGCGGCCGGCCCCGGAACGCAACATAGGCTTCGTGCGGATCGCGGCGGTTGCCGGCGGAATAAATGTGCTCCTTGAGTTTCGCTGCCGTTTTTTGATCGAACACGTCACCGGCTTCCTCGAACGCCGCAAACGCGTCAGCATCCATGACTTCCGACCATAGGTAACTGTAGTAGCCGGCCGCATAGCCGCCGACGATGTGCATGAAGTGCGGTAGGCGATGACGCATAACGATCTCACGCGGCATGCCGAGGCGGGTCAGCGTCTCGGTTTCGAATTTCTCGATATCGGTAATTGCTACCGGGTCAGCAGCATAAAGCGCCATATCAACAAGGGCCGACGCGGTGTATTCGACGGTTGCAAAACCCTGATTGAAATTGCGCGCCGCCATCAGCCGCTTGCGCAAAACCGCCGGCATCGCTTTGCCGGTTTTGTAGTGTACCGCGTAGCGCTCCAGCACTTCCGGCGTCGATAGCCAGTGCTCGTACAGCTGCGAGGGCAGCTCGACGAAATCCGTCGAGACGGCGGTTCCAGCTAACGACGGATACGTGACGCTCGATAAAAGTCCATGCAGTCCATGGCCGAACTCGTGAAATAGTGTGCGCGCGTCGTCGAACGACAGCAACGCCGGTTCGCTATTCGCACCCTTGGTGAAGTTTAATACATTGATAATAATAGGTTTTTGTCCCTTTCCAAGACCGTGCTGGGTTCTGAACCCCGACATCCAGGCACCCGATCGTTTCGACGCCCGGGCGAAATAGTCGCCGATGAAAACGCCGACATGGGCACCGGATTTGTCGACGACTTCCCAGGCCCGCGCTTCTGCGTGATAGAGCGGCGCGGTATTCAGTTCTTTGAATCGCAAACCGAACAGCCGCGTCGCACAATCGAATGCGGCGTTGATCATGTTGTCGAGCTGCAGGTAGGGGCGAAGCTCTGCTTCGTCGAGATCATATTTGGCTTTACGAACTTTCTCCGAATAGTAGCGCCAGTCCCACGGCGCGATTTCGAAGTTCTCGCCGCAAGCACGCGCGAACGCGGCGAGCGCATCCCGTTCCTCGCCGGCCCTGGTGACGGCTTTACCCCAGACCGCATGCATCAGCTCGTGCACAGCAGCCGGCGTCTTGGCCATGGTATCTTCAAGATTGAAATCGGCGAACGTTTTGAAGCCCATGATACGGGCGTACTCACCGCGCAGCGCGACAACGTCAGCAACGATCTGGCGGTTGTCGGTTTCACCTCCACCGGCGCCGCGTGCGATCCACGCCTTAAAGGCCTGTTCGCGCAAATCGCGCCGGTTTGAGAATGTCAGGAAGCCCTCGACGCTGGAGCGCGCCAGCGTGATCACCGCCTTGCCATCGCGCCCGGCGTCCGTTGCGCCGCGCTTAGCACTTTCGACGAAAGCTTCAGGGAGTCCGGCGAGGTCGCGTGCCCCATCAAGCAAAAGCCGCCAAGACTGTTCGTCTTTCAGAACGTTCTGCATAAATTGCGTCACGAGACTAGCAAGTCGTGAATTGATTTCCTTGACACGGGCCTTGGCGGCGGCCGGCAACCGCGCGCCGGCGCGAACGAATGTCAGATGATGGCGTTCGAGAACACGCCGTTCTTCGAGCCCAAGCTTGAGCGTGTCGCGACGCTGATTGAGATCGTCGACACGCTTGAATAGCCGGGAATCGAGCAGCAGCTGCGTTTCGTGCGCAGCAAATCGCGGTGACAGCTCGCGCGCAATCTCTTGCAGCTCCGGCGTCGAATCTGTCGCCTCAAGATTGCTGAACACGGCCGCTACACGAGACAGCTGGCGGCCACTTTTTTCAAGTGCCAGGATGGTGTTTGCAAACGTCGGCTTGGCCGCATTCGCGGCAATTTTCTGAATTTCGCGCTTATGCTCGCGAAAGGCCGCGTCAAGAGCGGGTTTAAAATGCTTGGTTTCGATTTTGCCGAACGGCGGCATGGCGAATGCGCCCGGCCATGCGCCGGTGAACGGGTTTTTGGCGGACAGCGCCGCAGAGCCCGGCTTTACCAGTTTCGTTGCTTTGCGCGGAGATTTTCTGGTCGTGCGTCGCATCATTGAGGCCTCCATACGCCGGTATACGCAGCGAAGGCCAAAAGCGGCTCAAAAAACTACTGGAAATCCCAAAAAAGCTGAAGGGCCGGCTGGGGAACCGGCCCTTCACGAGACATGAGGCTTTTAGGTCTTTCAGGCCTTGGCTGGGGAACCAAGCCCTGAGGGGAACAATCAGGGAGAGAGTTGCCGAAGGCCCGGCCCCTCGGAAGTGGCCCCGGGGGGCTGGGGGGCTGAGTATCCAGAGCCGTCTTTTAGAGCCGGGCCTCAAGCAACAGGCCGGACGATCACTTTTTAATGCGGCAGATTGAGGTCTCTACCCTGTCGCGATTTTGTCCGGTTCAGGGTATTTCGATGCGGAGTTTTCATAATGCAGCGGCTGTTTCCAGCGTTCCGCCCCTTGCATTCTCACTCAACTGCGGCATTCTCACTGAGCTGTGAAGGGAGGCGCACACTTGAGCGACCTTGAACCGATAACCTTCGGCCCGCGCACTGCGGGCCATCACATCATCCCGGCCAGCGGCCCGCCTGCTATGCCGCGCACGGCGTTCGACAGGAACGAACTGAAGACCATTCTCGACCTCTATGGCCGCAAGGTCGCCGCCGGCGACTGGCGAGACTATGCCATCGATATGCTGCGCGACCGGGCCATATTCTCTGTGTTTCGCAAGGCGACTGAGTTTCCGCTCTATAGGATCGAGAAAAACCCCCTTCTGGCGCGCAAGCAGGGCGCTTACAGCGTCATTGCGGCCGGCGGGCTTGTGATGAAGCGCGGCCACGATCTCCGGCACGTTCTCCGTGTGCTAGAAAGCCGCTTCGAGGTCGTTGGATCTTAACTTGCAACCCGAAACAAACCGCAAAAAGGCCCCGGACTACCGGGGCCTTTCCGAATCAAACTCAGCAGAGAGGTCAGTCCTCGGTGTTCATGATCCCGAGCAAATTCAGGATGTGCACGAACAGCGTGATGAAGCTGCCGTAGAGCATGAAGGCGCCGAATATTGACGAGCGCTTGAGGTAGGCTTCACCGCCCTCGTTAACGCCTTGAATATACATGCTCTTGATCTGCTGCGTTTCCCACGCCGTGATGGCTGAGAACAGCAACACGACGACCGCCGAGATGCCAAGGCTCACCATCTTGCTCGTGCCGGGGTCGGTGATGAAGAAAAAGCTGACCAGCATCGCGATGATCATGCCGATGGAAGCCATCGACAGGAAACCGCCCCATCCGGTCATGTCCTTCTTGGTAGTGTAGCCGACGAGGCTTGTCGCAGCGAACGTCGCGGATGCGATCAGAAACGCCTGACCGATCAGGCCCGACATTCCCTTGGCCAGGAACACGTAGACCATCGGGGCTATCATCGCGCCCCACATGGCGCAGTAGAGCCAAAATGCGCCGTGCGCGACGGCGGTACTACCCGAGTAGAATAGCTTATGGGCAAAGAAGCCGAGGCCGAGAACACCGGCAAACAGCACCCACTTCATTGGGCCAAGTGCGACGGCGGCCATGATCTGTGGGTTGGCCGCGAGCAGCAAGACGACGGCAGCCGTGCCGGCGACGCCAAGCGCCATGTAGTTATAGGTTCCGAGCATGAACGAGCGCAGACCCTGATCGACGGCACCAGCGGAGCGGACGCCGCCCCGGGCGACTGCAGATTGCGAGTAGGTTTCAGCCATGGTGTCGAGTTCCTCTAACGACCGGCGCAAATCGCCGGAAATCTTCAACAGATATGAGGCCACCGCCTGTCGCTTTCAAGGGATGGGTGGCCCCCGGATGCGCAAATTTTATTCTGAACGCAGGTACGGAACGGCCGGCGCTCGTAGCACCGACCAAGTGCCAATCCCGCCAAATATGGCAATCAGCGCCGCTGCTACCGCCAAGGTTTGAAAAACAGCGTTCAGTGAAAACACGAAGCCGACGTCCATTAACTGCGTTACCGCCACCCACGCAGTCACGCTGCCGAGCAGGATCGCCACCAGGGCCGCGATTGAAGCCAGCAGGGCATATTCGTAGGCGTGGGCGGCGAGGATCTGCCACCGGGTGGCGCCAATAGTCTTGAGGATCACGGCTTCGAGGATGCGGCGGCGCTGCGCCGTCGCCAGCGCACCTGCCAGGACCAGGGCACCGGCCGCGAGCGTGACGCTGCCCGCGACCTGGACGGCCGTCATGATTTTCGCAAACACCTTGTTGAACTGGTCGATGGCATCGCGCACCCGGATGGCGCTGACGGACGGATAGGATTTGCCGAGATCGCGCACGAGATCGGCCTCCACCGCGCGCCCTGTGTCTTTCGGTAGGCGGATGGTCGCCAGCAGATTGTGCGGCGCCGACGAAAGCGTGTTGGGTGAAAACACCATGACGAAATTGATCGCCAGACTCTCCCATTTCACTTCACGCAGATTGGCGATTGTGGCGTCGATATTGCGCCCCAGCACGTTGACCGTCACTCGATCACCAATAACGAGGCCGAGTTTTTTCGCGAGTTCCGATTCAAACGAGACCAGTGGCGGCCCGGCGTAGCCAGCATTCCACCACTGGCCTTCGACAACCGTCGAACCGTCAGGAACGGTTGCGGTATAGCTCAAGCCGCGATCACCGTTCAGCACCCACTGGGCTTCGGGTGGCGCCTTGATCTCCTCGACTGGTTTATCCTTCAATTTGACGAGACGGCCGCGCAACATCGGCGCGTCGGTAAAGATCGCGCCCGGCACTTTGCCCAGCACCCGCGCCGACAGCGTGGCGAAATCCTGCTTCGGCACATCAAGCAGAAAATAATCCGGCGATTGCTCAGGCAAACGGCTCTTGAGTTCATCGACGAGCGACGCGTTTGCCAGCGCGACAGCAACGAGCAGCGAGAGACCTGTTCCAAGTGACAGCACCACCGATTTTGTCAAACCGTCAGGCGCGCCGATATTGCGAACGGCCAACGCCAGCGCGGGTGACGATGGGCGAGGAACCCGTCGCGCAAGCCGCGTTACGAGCGTCCCAAGTCCGCTAAAAACCGCCAGCATCAGCACAAGCCCAACCGCAACATACAGCGCGACATGACGCGGTTCAGATGTCGCAAGCGCCAGCGCCAGCAGCAGCAGCGTTAAGGCGGCGACGGCGGCAATAACAGCGCCGCGCGGACGTCCACCGACAGACTGAATCGAATTGCGGAACAGCACACTTGCCCGCACGTGCTCGGCACGCCCGAGCGGCCAGAGCGCAAACAGCAAAGCGACGATCACGCCGTAGAGTGCTGCCACGCCGAGGCTTCGCGGCGACACGTTGAACGACGCACGGATCGGCAGGGCGTCGCCATAGAGCCGGTCGATCAGACCTGGAATCAGCATCCCAAGAAACAAGCCTATGGCGATGCCAATGGCACTCATGGCGAGAATCTGGACAAGAAAAATGCCCATCACCTGCCGACCCGTGGCGCCGACGCTGCGCATCGTGGCGATGACTTTGACGCGCTTGTCGACAAACGTGGACACGGCATTGGCGATACCGACGCCGCCTACCAGCAGGGACGCCAGCCCGATCAGGATCAGGAACTGACGCAGGCGTTCGAGCGTGCGTGTGATCTGCGGCGACGGGTCGTGGCGGTCGAGCGCCGTGAACCCGGCCTCTGGAAGTTGCTTCTGAACCGACCGGCGCAGCGCTTTCAGACCCTCTCGGTCGGTCGCCGCATCTTCCGGGAGCCGGACCGCGTATCGCCAGCGAATGAGTGTGCCGGGCTTGACGAGCCCCGTCTGTTCGAGCGTTGCGAGCGACACAAAAATGCGCGGGCCGTAGGTCAGCCGGTCGGCGACCGCGTCGGGCTCTGATTTCAAAACGCCGCCGATTTGAACTTCAGTATCACCAAGCTTGACGCGGTCGCCAACTTTGACCCCAAGGCGTTCGAGCAGCATCCCGTCCGCGACGGCGCTTTGCCCGGCCAGCGCCTCAGCGAATGGCTTGTCATCGTCCAGCTTTACGTCGCCGCTCAGAGGATAGCGGCCATCAACGGCCTTCAATTCCGCAAGCGCTTGGTCCGAACCGTCGAGGCGGCGCGCCATCGTGCGCATCGTCGCAGTTTCGCTGACAGCGCCCAGCGTTTCAAAGAATTTCGTTTCTGCCGGAACCGCACGCGCATGCATCCGCGCAAACGTCACGTCGCCGCCGAGGATCGTCTCGCCCTGCTTCGCGAACCCGGCGCGCATCGCATCTGCCAGCGCACCGACGGCGGCGATCACCATGACGCCGAGCGCCAGGCAGGCGATGAAAACCTGAAAGCCTTTTAGACCGCCGCGCAATTCGCGCAGGCCAATGCTCAGGATCGTGCGCCAGGCCGCGACTGCCGGCACGGGAGCGGCTGAAACCGTCATGTCGACACCGCCCGGATCGGCGCTCTAGCGGCTTCATCGGACGCGATTTTGCCGTCGGACATGCGGATGACACGGTTGGTCATAGCAGCAAGGCGGTCGTCATGTGTGACCAGCACCAGCGTAGCATTGGTGCGTTCGCGCAACCCGAACAGCAGATCGACAATCTGGCGCCCGGTCTTGCCATCGAGATTGCCGGTCGGCTCGTCGGCAAAGATGATGCGCGGCTTGCGGCTCAAGGCCCGCGCGATGGCGACGCGCTGCTGCTCGCCACCCGAAAGCTCGGCTGGAAAATGATCGACGCGGGGCGAAAGGCCGACTTCGCCCAGCAGCTCGCGCGCGACCTCGAAGGCATCACCCGCGCCGGAAAGCTCAAGCGGCAGCGCCACGTTTTCGAGCGCCGTCATCGTCGGCACCAGATGAAATGACTGGAACACGATGCCGATCTCGGCACCGCGGAAAACCGCAAGTTCGTCTTCGCTTAGCCCGCCGAGTTCCCGGCCGCGTATCGAAATTTTGCCCCGCGTCGCGCGCTCAAGCCCGGCCATGACCATCAACAGCGACGTCTTGCCCGAGCCCGACGGGCCGACGATGGCCGCCGATTGTCCGGCCGTGATCGTCAGCGACACATCGCGCAGAATATCGACCGGCCCGGCGCGGCTGGTCAGCGTCAAATGGACATTTTCGAGATCGATGATCTTGTCTGGCACGGCGGGGTCGCGTCCTTATCTGGCGATGGGTTGTGGTTAGGCAATCGATAAGCGTTAAACGGCGGTGGGGCTTGTCCGGACGCATCCGGGCCGCTACCTGACGCTAGGTGGTTTCGGCGATGCGTGAGGCGAAAACATGAAGGCACTCAATGCTAGGCGCGGATTTTCACTTATTGCTGCGGGATGTCTTGCCCTGTTTTCAATCATGACTTTTGCCACTTACAGTCGCGCCGACAGCACTGCGCGTCCCATCCGCCTTATAGCGTTCGGCGACAGCCTGACCGCCGGCTATATGCTGAAGCCAACCGAATCTTTCGCCAGCCAGCTTGAGATGGCGCTTCAGGCCAAGGGCCACAAGGTGCGCGTCATCAACGCAGGCGTCTCGGGCGACACCACGGCCGCAGGGCTCGAGCGCCTGGATTGGACGCTTTCCGAAGGCGCCGACGCCGTCCTCCTCGAACTCGGCGCTAACGACGCCTTGCGCGGCATCGACCCGAAAGAGACCCGCACCAACCTCGACAAGATGCTAACCGCAATCAAGTCGAAGGGCGCTGACGTCCTGATCGCTGGCATGAAGGCGCCGGGTAACTGGGGCGACGACTATGTCGAGACCTTTGACGCGATCTTCCCCGAACTGGCCGAGAAGTACGCGGCACCGCTTTATCCATTCTTTCTCGAGGGCGTAGCACTCGATCCCAAACTCGTCTTGTCCGACGGCCTGCACCCAACCGCCGCCGGCGTCGCCGAAATCGTCAAGCGCATCCTGCCGCAAGCCGAGGCGCTCGTTGGCCGCGCCGCGACACGGCTTGCCGCTGCAAAAACTTGAGATGCGTGCGAGGACGCTGCGATGCCGCGCCTGTTCACCGCCATCGAACTGCCGGACGATATCCGTGCCGAACTCTATCGCTTGCATATTCCGCTGCCCGGCGCGCGCTGGATGAAACCCGATGACTATCACCTGACGCTGCGGTTCTTCGGCGATATCGAGGGCGGGACAGTGCGCGAATTGATCGCAAACCTGTCCGAGATCGAAGCCGATGCGTTCGAACTTCGCATCTGCGGCCTTGGCGCCTTCGGCGGCAACGACCCGCAACAGGTTTGGGCCGGCATCGAACCGTCCGAGTCACTCGATACCCTGCAGCGGGCGCATGAGAAAGCCGCGCGCAATGCCGGCCTGCAGCCCGAGAAGCGCAGCTTCAAGCCGCACGTCACGCTGGCTCGCATGCGGCATTCGAATGTCGATGCCGTGGCGCGGTTTCTCAGTCGGTTCAGCGGTTACCGTTCCGAGGCGTTTTTTGTACCGCAGACTGTTCTGATGTCGTCAAAGCCGCTCGTCGGCGGCAGGCCCTATGCCGTCCAGGACTACTTTGCGCTGCGCGGCGGCGCTTACATCAGCGACGATGAAGCCGCGAACTGGTAGCGATCGTGCGGCCTAGCGCGCGTCACCGGGCCAAGTGTATTTGCTTTTACCGCCAGAGAATGGCGACCAGGATGTCGGCTTGTATTGCGCCCGCTGCACACCTGCGCGCTGGCTTCGTAAACTGCGCTTGCGCGTGACCGGCCGTGCCGGAACTACAGCAGCTGAATTGGCAACCGTATCGACGACTTGAAGTTCTGATTCTGAGGACTCGGAACTAGCCGCCGTGCTCGACGCAACAGCGGAGGCTTCTGGCGCGGTAATCGCAACGATCGCAGACTTGGCTTGGTGAGCTGCCCGCGTCACAAGAAACGCTTGGTCTTTCGCAAGCTCTACCGCTTCATCCGCCGCGTATTGGTCGTGCCGGGTCACTGCCTCCTGGCTCCACGGCACCGGTTTGCAGGAGCAGCCAGAAACAAGTGCTTTCCGGTAGGCAAAGGCATGCGGCAGCTCGGCATACTTGCCGCCCGCGAGGTCCTGCATGGTGTCGGTACTGCCGCTATTGACGGGGTAATAGAACAGGCGGGCCTCAGACCCGCAGGCCGCGCGGCACGACTTCACATCGCTCGAAAAATTCTTGCGTACTGCGTTGTGGCGCATCGGGAAATAAAAGCCGTCGCAGGTCCGGACACAGAGCGTCCGGTAAGGCCCACCGTTGTCGGGCGGCCCGATGACGTCGTCCTCTGAGCCGTCGTTCGCGGGGCGAGAGTGGTAGAGCCGGCGCGGAGCGCGACCATAAAGGCGCGACGCCGGTATCGTCCGCGTTTGCGGGCCGCCATAGGAAGGGGCAGGTGCCGCGGGCGCCCCAAATCCGAAGACTTTCTGAATAAAGCTCTGCGCCTCGGCATGGCCCGCCAGCAGCAGGGAAGCGGTCAGCACCGCTATGCCTGCGGCAGCCAATTTCGGGGTACGCATGACTGAAAACTCGATACGCGGCGACGCAACACGGATGCCAAGCCGACGATGCCCAGAACTTCGCAAACAATCGCTGAAGAGTTTGAGGTCCTGACGCAGGAAATCGTCAAAGTGCCAGCACAACCTTGCCGGACGCCTCGCGCCGGTCGAGCACACTGAGCGCCTCGCCAATTCTCTCCAACGGGTAAACGGCGTGTGTCAGCGGCTTCAAGCGCCCGTCCGCGACCCAGCCCAGGACTTTGCGCATATTGGCGGCTTGGGTTTCAGGCTGCCGCCGCACCGCTTCGCCCCAGAACACCCCGGCGATATTGACGCCCTTCAACAGCACGACATTTAGCGGAATTTTCGGAATATCGCCGGAGGCAAATCCAACAACCAGATAGCGGCCTTCCCAGGCGAGGGCCCGGATCAGCGGCTCGGCGGCTTCTCCGCCGATGCAATCGTAGACGACATCGGCGCCGCGCCCATCGGTCAGCCCCCTCACGGCGTCCTTCAAGTCAGAGCCGGGAAATTGAATGCATTCGTTCGCTCCGCTGGCGCGCGCGACTGCCAATTTTTCCGGTGTCGAGGCAACCGCGATAACGCGCGCGTCCATCAGCTGGGCGATTTCGACGGCCGCTAACCCGGCGCCTCCCGCAGCGCCTGTGACAACGACTGTTTCTCCGGCTTTCAAATGTCCACGATCCTTGAGGCCATGCATGGCCGTGCCGTAGGTGACGGACACCCCAGCCGCGACCGTATCGGGCACACCGTCCGGCACGGCGATCAGTGCCTTGGCATCAACAGCGATTTTTTCGCGCGCGCCGCCCCAATTGACGTAGGCCATGACGCGCCCGCCCGGGGCTATGCCGCTGACGCCCGGCCCCAGCGCCTCGACGACGCCGCAGATTTCGGCCCCCGGCGAGAACGGCAACTCGGGTTTAAACTGATAATTGCCGCGCGTGATCAGCGTATCGGCGAAGTTCAGGCCAACGGCTGTGACCCGCACGATCACCTCTCCCGGACCGGCTAACGGCTCCGGCACGTCGGCAATCAAAAGCCCCGCCGGCCCGCCGAGGCTCTTGCACAGTGCCGCCTTCATGTGAGACCTCCCCGGGGACGCGATCCGCGCTAAACGCGGAGCGAACATGTACAGGGCCGCGCCGCCGGCGCCAACCGCTTCGGACCGCCCAACGTGAGCTTTGAGAGTGCGACGCGATGACGAGAACGACCGACGCCTGGCCACCCGACGCAAAGGGCTATTTCGCTATCGGCGCCGAACGCATGTCAAAATCGCTGAACCTCGGCAACCTGATGCGCTCGGCGCACGGCTTCGGCGCCAGTTTCACCTTTACCGTCGGCGCGACCTACAAAGCGCTCGAAGCCCACGCCGACACGTCAAAAAGCCAACTGCACATGCCGCACTACAACTGGGGCACGCTCGACGACATGGCGTTGCCGAACGGCTGCAAACTCGTTGGCGTCGAATTGCTCGACGACGCGATCGACCTGCCGAGCTTCCGCCACCCGTTAAGGGCTGCTTACGTGCTCGGACCCGAGATGGGGTCGCTGTCCGCGCCGCTGCTGGCGCGCTGCCATTACACGGTGAAAATTCCGACCCGCTTTTGCGTCAACGTCGCGATGGCGGGCGCCATCGTCATGTACGACCGCACAATATCGCTGGCCCGCTTCGGCGACCGCCCGATCCGGGCAGGTGGGCCTTAATAGTTCTAAGGTCTCAACAATCCGACTGCTTTCAGCGTCTTCGTGATGATGGATCGCGGATCGTTCGGGCCATGCTGGCTGGGTCGTCCCGCCAAATCCTCATCATCAACAAGTCCCGCCTGCCGCAGAGCTGCAGTTATGATTGTGCTGGGATCATAGCGGTCGCCGTCACTGCGGTCCCTCGGTCGATGGTGTGTCGCGCCGACAATCTCACCTTCAAGCGCGATCCCTACCGGATCGCGAACAGATGCCGGATAAGCATCCTCGAGCGGCACATGAATTGTGTCGAGCCCCCAGGACCGGACAATGTGGTGGCATGACGAAATCCCAACATCGACATGAAATGCGCCGCTGTTGCCGCAACGATTTGCACCATGCCCCGCAGCCAGTGGAACACCATGCCCCAAACCCGCGATCTCATAGGCTTCGATAGCAATTTCACTGCCAGGCGTGCGCCAAATGCGGCGCGTGAACCCCCGGCCCTGGTGTGTTTGTGCCGCGGCGATCGAAAGTCCATGCACATCGGTCCACTGGCTTATGAGGTTGTCGGCATTCCTCGGATTGACGACGGCATCGGCACTGCCGTGCCAAATCGCGATACGCGGCCATGGGCCTTTGTGCGTCGAAGCGGATCGGACTAGCGCGCCCCAATCTTGTGGAGACCGCGCACTGCCTTGAGCCATGGCCTCGAAGGCCTGCTCGACACTATTGGCCGCGCGATGCGCAAGACCGGCGATGACGGCGCCGGCCGAAAAGACATCGGGATAGGCTGCCAGCATAGAGGCAGCCATGGCACCGCCGGCCGAAAAGCCGACAATGAAGACTCGGCTACGGTCGAGATCATGATCTTCGATCATACGCTCGATCATCTGCCAGATCGACAGCGCTTCTCCGCAATCGCGCGCCGAATCCGCCGGATGGAACCAAGAAAAGCAGGCGTTTGCATTGTTAGAGCGTTGCTGCTCGGGGAAGAGCACGGCGAAATTTAGATCGTCGGCGATCGCGGACCAACCGGAGCCGCGGGCGTACGACTCGGCGGACTGTGTGCAGCCGTGCAAGGCCACGACCAACGGCGCCCGCTTCGGCAGGTGAACAGGGACATAGGCCTTCATGCAAAGATTGCCAGGATTGCTGCCGAACCTTCGCGTCTCGATTAAATGCTTTGACCGGTGCGAAGCATCAATTACTCCTGCAGATGTGGACGCAGAAGCGAGCGCCTGTTCAAAGCGGATTCGTAACATTTCGAGCTTCGCAAGCGAGGCTTTGAGCGTGCTCATACCGTTCTCCTAAATGCGACCGTCAGCAGCGACGGCCGCGCTCATGCTGCGTAGCAACATTTAGTTGTGCATCGCAGCAAAACAAGTGACTAATTGCGAATGATCTAGTCATCATCGGAGGTATCATCAGCCACGTTTGCGCAAATGAACGTAGAGCGCGCCTTCGCCGCCGTGGTTGGCGGCGGCCGTCGTGTAGCTGACGACCATGTGCCGGACATCGGGCTCCTCGAGCCAGCGCGGCACGTTGCGCTTAAGAACGCCGCGATCGCGGTTCCGCGTCATGTCGAACGGCGCATCGGCATCGTCGCCGGACGCTTTGCCCTTGCCGGTAATGATCAAGACCCAGCGCTGGCCCTTGCCAAGACAGCGGCGCAAGAAACCGATAAGCGCGCTATGCGCCTCGTCCTGGCGCATGCCGTGCAAATCGATACGGGCTTCGATTTCGACCGCGCCGGAGCGGATCTTGCGAACCTTCTTGCGGTCGAATTGGGCGATTGGCGGCGCCTTTTTCGTGATTGGAAGCGGCGGTGGCGTGACGGCTTTGGGCTTGGCGCTTGCAGCGCTCGCAGCTTGCGGCGAATGTTTCAACGCCGTGCGCGGGGCTTGCGGCGCCTCCGCTTCCGCCGAGGCATGAACCCGCGATTTTGCCTTTTTCAACGGTGCGATCGAACGCGCCGTATGTTCCCAAAGGCGTTCTTCATCAGGCGCGAGGTGCTTTTTTCCGCCCTTGCCCGCCGGCTTTTTCACGGCCGCCGCTCCGGCGCCTTTGACGCGACGAGCGCATCACCAACTGGCACTAGAATGTGGAACTGACCCGGGTGCTTGGTCACGCCAGCCGTCCGTCCAGCCGTGTCTCCGGAGCCGAAAAAGATATCGCCGCGCTCGGCGCCCTTGATGGCCGAGCCGACGTCGTGGGCGATCATCAGCCGTGCGAAGCCCGCACCCGCCTTGCTGGCGTGCGTCAGTGCCGGAGACGAAACGTACACTGGTGTGCCTATGGCATGAAACGCCGTATCGACCGCGAGACTGCGCCCGGGCTGTAATGGGATGCTGAGTACGCCCATCGCGCCCTCGGCCTCCGCGCCTTTAAGTTCGCGGAAAAACACATACGACTGGTTCTTCCACATGACCTGTTCGGCGCGCGCCCGGTCTGCTTTGAGCCAGGCGCTCAGCGCTTTAAGCGACATCGACTCCGGTGCCAAGTCTCCGGCCTCAATCAGATGCTTTCCAATCGAAGTGTAGGGATAGCCGTTCTTGCCGTCGTAAGTGATGCGCACCTTTTCGCCGTCCGGCAGCTCGACGCGGCCAGACCCCTGGATCTGCATGAAGAACACGTCGACGGCATCGCGGAAGTACAGCAGTTCGAGGTTCTGGCCCTTGAGCGCACCCTGCTCGATTTCGGCGCGCGTCAGATAGGGAACCAGGCCTTTGCCGGTCTGCCGCAAATGCGTGAAGGCATGGCCCTTGGCGCCGCGCTCGCTTTCGGCGACCACATTCACAAGGTCGGCGGGGCGCTTGTAGACCGGCGTTTGGAAGGTCTTATCGGCGACGCGCGCGCCTTTGATCAGCGGCTCGTAGTAGCCGGTCAAAAGGCCTTCGCCTGTCGTCTGCGTCACCCGGTGCGGCGTAAAGTGGGCTTCAAAGAACGTTCGCGCGGAGGCGCGTGTCTGCGCTGTGCCTCGGCTGGCGGTCAGCAGCGCGAGTTCGCAGACGTCAATCAGACCACGCGAAGTCCGCGTTGCCCCGGTTTTGGCTCCAGACTTGTGAGCGCTAAGGACTGGCTTGCACGAGGCCAAAAACGCCTTCCAGGCGGCGAGGTGGTCGTCGTCCGCCCAGCCGGGAAGCTCAGCAAATGCCGCCGGTGTCAGGATCATTGCGGGAGGGGTCATGGTCAGTGCCTGTGAGTCAGGTTTGGCGGCGCCGCCATAGGGTGGCCCGGCGGCTGCGCCCGGCGCAAGCGCGCACGCCACCGCAGCTATCACTGCAATGCGAGCGTCAGCGTTCCGCAGAAGGCGAAAAATCCCGTCCCACATCGTCACAAGGCATCCCCCCGGAGCCCGCCGTCAATAGCGTCACGTCAATCCCTATGGCAAAGACTGAACTAATTCGGCGCTTGTGTCTCTTCCAATCGCCAATTGAGATTGGACAGCGCCCGGGCGCTCGAGACGTCGCGGCTGAAGGTCCAGATGTCGGTGACGTCCTTGATCTTTTGGGGATCGCCGTCGATCACGGCGCCGGACTTATCGTAGCGGGCCGAGATCAATTCACTGACAAAGCGAACCGTAACAAGCGCCGTGCCGTTGCGCACTTCGGCGTCGACGATGTCGGCCTTCTTAATTCCGACGAACTGCTGGTCGAGTTTCTCGCCGAGCTTTTCGCGCTCGCCAATGGCTGTAACAAAGCCTTCATAGACATCGCGGCTTAAAAGGTTCTTGAGTGCCTTGCGGTCGCCGTCGGCAAAGGCCGAGACGATCATTTCGTAGGCCCGGCCCGAGCCGGCCAAAAACGCCTCCGGGTCGAACGCGGGGTCGGCCTTTGCAACCGCTAGCAACCCATTGGTCACCGCAGCATCGATCGCCGGATAAGCGCGGATCTGGGCGTCTCGGCTGCTGGCCGCGGTTTCGCTGACGGGCACCGCCTTCTCGTCGCGGTCGTCCCGGTCGCGCCGCGGCAGCGTAATGACCTCGCCGGTGCTGCCACCGTTCTGGCCCTTCTGAGCCTCGCGATCACGGATCTTGAGGCGTTCGACACGCTGGTCGTCCTCATCGGTGCGGTGACCAAGCACGTTCCTGAGCTTCAGGATCGCGACCACCGCAACGATCAAGGCAATGAGGGTGATAATATTGTATTCGCCGTTCATCCGACTGTGCTTCCTTGTGGCGCCTGCGGCTGACAAGGGCTCAATAACCGCCCAAGGACCTCGCCGTCGATGCTGTATGTGGGGCTGACTGGGCCCGTTGTGAAGCGATAAAGCGAATTTCTGGCCCAGCACTCGTTGCCGCGCCTGGCCGTCAAACTGAAGAGCACCCTAAGATGCCTTGAGCCCGCCGCCAACTCGAATAGAGAATTGGCGGCACTGCCAGTCCGGCGTAAGGTTGACTGGCAATCGAACGGATACGTATGGCACAGCCCCTAAGACTAGCGTCCCTGCTGGCCCTTGCGGCCTTTCCGCTGCTGGAGATCGGCGTTCTGATCCGGGCCGGACAGGCGTTGGGTTTCTGGCGCCTTGCGCTCATCGTCGTGTTAACCGCGATCCTGGGCAGCGTTGTAATCCGGCGCATAGGCTTGTCCGTGTTCGCCCGCGCCCGGTCCGAGATCGAGGCTGGGCGCGGCGGCGTTGAGCCGCTGCTCGAAGGATTACTGCAGGTTACGGCCGGACTGCTGCTGATTTTTCCGGGACTGATTTCCGATGGTCTGGGTATCGCGCTGCTAGTCCCGCAAATCCGCCAGCAGTTGATTGAGCGGGTATTGCCGCGGCTGTTCCGGACCTCGCGCTACGAGCAGGGCCGCTATGAGACCAAAACTCCGGGCGACGGTGCAGGTCCGTCCCGGCCGACATCGGGCCCTCAACCCCGTTCGGGCGAAGGCGTGACGATTGAAGGCGAATACGAACGCCTTGGCGAAAAGGACGTCCCGCCAGAGACGGCGCTGCAGCCGCGCCGGGCGGCGAAATAACCTCACGCGGCGGCGGTTTCCGGTTGTCCAATTGCACGCCTCAAGCGGGCGTGATAGCGAGCGGACCGGAACGAACGGCAGTTTCGGCGGCAACGCCCGGCAAGGACCCCATGGCAGACCAAACCAACGGCAAGACGAGCGGTGCAGAAGAAGCCAAGGCACCCGCCAGCGTGCCGATCCAGGCCAAGGTCGTCAGTCAATTCATCAAAGACTTGTCGTTCGAAAACCCGAACATCCGCAAGTTGTTGGCGACGCCTGGCGACGCGCCGAATTTGAAGGTCGAGGTCAACGTCAACGCCCAGCGTGTCGAGGGCGATCTTTTCGAGTCAGCCATCGAGTTCAAAGCAACGGCCGCTAACAACATCGGCACGATCTATGTGCTTGAGACGGTCTATGCCGGGCTGTTCAAGATCGAGAGCATTCCCGAACAGGCGCTCGAGCCGTTTCTGCTGATCTCGGCTCCGACCACGCTGTTCCCGTTCCTGCGCCGCCTTGTTGCCGACATCACGCGCGAAGGCGGTTATCCGCCGCTGATGCTCGACCCGATCGATTTCGCGGCTATGTTTTTCCGCCGTCAGCAGGAACTCGCCAGCGCGGCTAGCAAAGCCAGCGCCTAAGATCGCAGGCGCGGCCTCACGGCGTCCAGTATTTGAGCCACACCGCCTTGGCCCCGAGCTTTTCGATGAAAGCCCGGTGGGCCGTCGCATCCTCAGGTGACAACCGCAATTTCAGCGGTTCGTTGCGGGTTTTGGCTTTGACCTTTGCACCCGCCCGCGCCACACCGTCGCCTGGCGCGCCGCTGTTCATCAGACTCAAAGCGGCTTGGCGCTCCCCCAGCAACTCGACATAGATTTCAGCGAGCAGCAAACTATCGACCAGCGCGCCATGTTTGGTCCGCTTGGAATTATCGATGCCATAGCGCTTGCACAGCGCATCGAGACTGTTCGGCCCGGCCGGATGCTTGCGCCGCGCAATCGCCAGCGTATCGACGACACGATCTAAAGCGAGCGTTGTATGGCCGGCCTGTTCGAGTTCGAAATTCAGGAAGCTGATATCGAACGGGGCGTTGTGAATGACGAGCGGATCGTCGCCGATGAAGTCGAGAAAAGCCGGCGCAACCTTGGTGAATAGCGGCTTGTTTTTCAGGAAATCGGTGCTGATGCCGTGGATGGCTTGCGCTGCCGGCGGCACATCCCGCTCGGGATTGATAAAGCAGTGATACTCGCGCCCCGTCGGCCTGCGGTTGAAAATCTCAACGCAGCCGATTTCGATCAGCCGGTCGCCGCGTTTCGGATCGAGACCCGTCGTCTCGGTGTCGAGAATGACTTCGCGCAATAGATTGGCTTTCGTGTTGCGTTCACGTCCAGAAACGGGCGAACGCCGAACCCTGACGTTTTGCAAGCTTAAGCAGAATCGCATCGATCTGTGCGTTGCAAGACTGAACCGATCCGCCTGTGTCCACAACGAAATCAGCGCGGCGGCGCTTTTCGGCGTCGTCGAGCTGGCGCGACAGAAGCGCATCGAGTTTCTGCTCCGTCATGCCAGACCGGGCGAGCACGCGCGCGCGCTGCGTGGCGCGATCAGAACTAACGACGACCGTCACATCGACTTGAGCAGCGGCACCGCCTTCGAAAAGCAGCGGAATTTCGAGAACGGTGACTTTTTCGCTCCGCTCTGCTTGGTCATGCAGAAACTGCTTTTGCAGCGCACGCACGCGCGGGTGCACGATTGCCTCAAGTTCCTTGAAGCGATGCGGGGCCGCGACAAGGGCAGCGGAAAGTTTAGCGCGATCGACCTTGCCTGCCGTCACTGTCCCCGGAAATGCCGCATCGATCGCATCTGCCAGCGGCCCTTTGTAAAGCCCGTGAACGGCGGCATCGGCATCGAACACCGGCACGCAAGTTTCGCGAAAATGTGCGGCGGCGGTGGATTTGCCCATACCGATCGAACCTGTGAGGCCGATAATTAGCATCATGCCCCCGCGATATCGGCGGCGATCAGGCCATAGAGTTCGCGCGTTACATCGGGCCGCACGCCGAACCATTTTTCAAAACCCGGTACGGCTTGGTGCAAGAGCATCCCGAGACCATCGACAGTTTTGAGGCTGTGGGCGCGCGCAGCGGCCAGAAACGCCGTTTCCAGCGGCACGTAGACAATGTCGGCGACAATCGTGCGCGGGTTGAACCCGGCGAAGTCGATGCCGGGATCGCCAGCGCCCGTCATGCCAAGCGTCGTCGTGTTGACGAGCACGGCACTGTCTCTCGACTGGCGTTCGCGATTGTCCCAAGCGTGCGCCGTGACGCGCGGGCCGAACGCCTTGGCAAGTCCATCGGCTCTGTCGCGAGACCGGTTAAAGACGCGCACGTCGTTACACCCGGCCTGAAGCAATCCATAGACGATCGCGCGCGCCGCACCGCCGGCACCAAGGATGGCAACGGGACCATCACCCGCTTTCCACGCTGGCGCCGTCAGTGCCAAATGCGCCATAAATCCGTAGGTGTCGGTGTTCGCGGCGTGCAGTTTACCCCTATCGAGCCACAGCGTGTTGGCTGCGCCGGCAGCGTCCGCAGATGGGTCTTTGACAGCAGCAATTGCAAACGCCGCTTCCTTATGCGGCACGGTGACATTGCACCCTGAAAAACCGTTGTCGGCTAGCGACCGCACAAACATTTCCAATTCTTCCAGCGGCACAGCCTCTTTCGTATAGCTGCCGTCGATGCCGTATTTCTTGAGCCAGTATCCATGAACCAGCGGCGAGCGCGAATGCGCAATCGGCCAGCCGATAACGCAAGCTTTTTTCATGCCGTCACCATGCTGCGCTGGCGTAGTTCGCCGAGTAACGGCAACAGCGGCATGCCAAGAATCGTGAAATAATCGCCCTCAATGCGCTCGAACAACTGCACGCCGAGACCTTCGAGTTCGTAGCAGCCAACGGAGCGCAAGACGTTATCACCCGCGCGGCTCAAATAGGTTCCGAGGAATTCGTCCGAAAAGCGCCGCATCGTCAGCTGGGCGGAATCGATCGCATGCCAAAGCACGTTGCCATCTTGCGCGAGCGCCACGGCCGAGACCAGTTCGTGCGTACGGCCGCGCAACCGGTCCAACGTATCACGGGCCTCAAGCACTGTTCCGGCCTTCGAGATGAAGTGGCTGCCAAGCGCTAGTACCTGATCCGACCCGATGACAACGGCACCGGGGTTGGCGCGCGCGACGTGTGCCGCTTTCTCCGCTGCCAGTGCCGCCGCAACATCGCCAGCCTCGACGCAGGCGTTGTCGATCATCATGGCGGCGCGGATTTCAGCCTCGTCGATATCGGCCGGAATAACCTCGAAGGTGAGCCCGGCGGCCTTAAGCATGGCCCGCCGCGCCGCGCTGCCGGACGCCAAAATGAGCCGCGCCGTCTCAGCCATTGCCGCTCTCTGGCCCCGTGCGCGTACCTGATTTACGATCGTTCAACAATTTGAGGATCATCGTCGCCGTTTCCTCGATTGACCGCCGCGTGACGTCGATAATCGGCCACCCGTTTTGGGCGGCAATTTTCCGCGTATAGGCGATTTCAGCTGTGATCGCATCGCGATCAACATACGATTCGAGGTCGCGGTCGGCCATCAGCACGGCGCGGTTGCGCCGCACGTCTGTGAGGCGATCGACGTTTGCAACAAGACAGACGATGAACGCCGTGTGCGGTTGAGACAATTGTTCAGGCAGCTGCACCTGCGGCACCAACGGCAAGTTTGTCGTTTTATAGCCCCGCTGCGCCAGGTATAGGCTGGTCGGCGTTTTCGACGTGCGCGAGATGCCAAGCACGATGATATCGGCATCGCTCAAATCGTCCGGCAAACGACCGTCGTCATGGGCCATGGTGAAATTCATCGCGTCGATGCGCCGGAAATAATCTGCGTCGAGCATGTGCTGACCGGCAACCGTTGGCGTTTGCGGCGCGCCGAGATAGCTCTCGAACACCTGCATGATCGGCGCCAAAACGGCGAGGCACGGCACCTTGAGGTTGCGGCAATGCTGTTCGAGTTCATCGCCGAGCGTCTTGTTGACGACGGTATAGAGCACGATACCGGGCTCGCGCTCGATGTCGTCCAGCACACGCTTCAACTGCCGCTGGGTGCGCACAAGGGCGTGCATATGTTCGATGGCGCGCACGAGCGGATATTGAACCGCGGCGGCCTTGGCGATGGCCGCCAGTGTTTCCCCCGTCGAATCCGAGACGAGGTGCATATGAAAGAGGCTTGGCAGCGACGCGGTCATATCAGAGCGATAACCCGGCGGGAGCGTGTTCAAAAGATCCGGGTTATCCCGGCGGTGCGAGCGCGGCCGGTGAGTTGAGAGAGCAACCGCGCCGGCCGGCACCGTGATACCCACATTTGACCAGAAGCGAACTGTTTTTTGCGCTGATCGCCTATTCCGCGCGGCAAGTCCGGTATCCTCAAGCGCCTGCCCGGTTGTCAACACGTTGCAGGCTCAGGTTGGTTCAGCAGTTCAATGCCAAGTCCTTGATCAAAAAGCTGCCTGAGGCTCTATTGCCGCCGGGGCTGCCGATAGCCTAGAGATCGTAGCCGATCGAACTCGCTGTGGGCGGCCTGGGGACAACCGCGGGAGACGCGGCTGATCCCCGTTAGCCCCAGCCCTAAGAGTCATAACAATAACCTTCAAAAATCTTTGTCTAAGTTGAAGTGAAGGGACGGAACGCTGTGCAAGACCTCGACACGATCACGGCTGGGAGGCGGTTCCTGCTGCCGTTCCACGGCAAGGCCGTCAGCCCACCGCCTGTCTGGTTGATGCGCCAGGCCGGGCGCTATCTGCCGGAATATCGCGCGACGCGAAAAGACGCCGGCAGTTTTCTCGATCTTTGCTACAACCCGGCGCTGGCAGCCGAGGTGACGTTCCAGCCGATACGCCGCTACGGCTTCGATGCGGCGATCCTGTTTTCCGATATCCTCGTGGTGCCCGATGCGCTTGGGCAAACGGTTTCGTTCAACGAAGGCGAGGGTCCACGGCTCGATCCCATTCGAGAGCTTGCAGGACTGAAGCGACTCGATCTATCGAGGACGGGGGAAAAGTTCGCGCTGGTGTGGGAGACCGTGGGGCGGCTTCGTGAGGGATTGCCGAAAGAGACGGCCTTGATCGGGTTTTGCGGCGCGCCGTGGACGGTTGCGACGTACATGGTCGAGGGCCGGGGATCGACCGATCAGGCGCAGGCGCGCGGCTGGGCCTATCGCGATCCGGCAGGCTTCAGCCGGTTGATCGATATCCTGACCGACACGTCGATCGCGTATCTCAGCGGACAAGCCGAAGCCGGCGCCGATGTTTTGCAGATTTTCGACAGCTGGGCCGGAAGTTTGGCGGAAGACGAGTTCGAAGCCTGGGTCGTGAAGCCGACCGCAAAAATTGTACGCGCACTGCAGGATCGCTATCCGCGCGTGCCGATTATGGGCTTTCCGCGCGGGGCGTCCTCGCTTCTGAAGCATTTTGCCGATAAGACCGGCGTTGACGGCGTTAGTTGCGATACGTCTTGCCCGTTGAGCGTGATGCGCGCCGTGGCTGAGAGCGGCAAGGTCGTGCAAGGCAATCTCGATCCGCTGCTGGTAGTTGCCGGTGGTGCCGCGCTCGACAAACGGACCGACGAGATTGTCCGCGCCATGAAGGGGCTGCCGTTTATTTTCAATCTTGGCCACGGCATCGTGCCGGAAACACCGCCCGATCATGTGGCGCAGCTCGTCAACCGCGTCCGCAAGGCAGCGTGAGCATGGCCGAGGCAAACGGCGGCAGTTCGGCTGGCAGACGCGCCGGTATCGCGCTTGCGGCAACCGTGCTGGTGACTGCGGCGGCTGTGCTGCTGTTCGGCGAGCGCGCCTATCTGTGGATCAAGGCCGTGCACGTCGTCGCAATCATCTCGTGGATGGCCGGGCTGTTGTACCTGCCGCGCCTGTTCATCTACCACTGCGATGCGGTGTCGGGGTCGGTTCAGTCCGAAACCTTCAAGGTCATGGAACAGCGCTTGCTGACCATCATCATGACGCCGGCGATGATCATTGCCTGGGTGCTGGGCCTTTGGCTCGCCTGGGCCGGCGGCCATTGGTCAGCACCCTGGTTTTGGGCAAAGTTCGCCGCCGTGATAGCGCTATCGGCTGTGCACGGATCGTTTTCCGCCGCGGCGCGCCGGTTTGCTCAAGACCAGAACGACAAGCCAGCCCGGCACTGGCGCATGGTCAACGAAATCCCGACGGTTTTAATGATCGCCATCGTTATTCTCGTCATCGTCAAGCCGTTTTGAGGCCGTTGCACCAGCCCGCAAATCTGCTATAAGTCACTTCGCATCAATAACGGATTTGCGGTTGGACGGTCGTTCCGTCACCGGCGGGCTTTCAAAGCCGCCGCCGTCGGCCGCATGGCAGAGCGCCCGCTTTGCTTGCCGTTTGCATGCTGATCCCCTCGTTCGACGCGCGCCTTCCACGCCCCAGATCGCCAATAGATCGCCAATCCGTCCCACCCCCATTACCGCCGCGCCCGACGCGGCACCGCCGGAGTTTTTTATGAAAGAAATGAAGCTCGAGGACTTGAAGCGGAAGTCTCCCGCTGAACTCGTGACGTTTGCCGAAGAGGCCGGCGTCGAGAATGCCTCGACCATGCGCAAGCAGGAACTGATGTTCACGACGCTGAAACAGCTCGCGACACAGGAAACGGAGATCACCGCCTTAGGCGTCGTTGAAGTGCTGCAGGACGGCTTCGGCTTCCTGCGCTCGCCGGAGGCCAACTATCTGCCGGGCCCTGACGACATCTACGTCTCGCCGTCGCAAATCAGGCGCTTTGCCCTGCGTACGGGCGACACCGTCGAAGGCCAGATCCGCTCGCCGAAAGACGGCGAACGCTACTTCGCACTACTCAAGGTTTCACAGATCAACTTCGAAGACCCGGAAGCGACCAAGCATAAGAGTCATTTCGACAACTTGACGCCGCTATATCCGACGCAGTGGTTGAAACTCGAAATCGAAGACCCGACGATCAAGGATTTGTCGCCGCGCGTTATCGACATCGTGGCGCCGATCGGCAAAGGCCAGCGCGCGTTGATCGTGGCGCAGCCGCGCACGGGTAAAACCGTGCTGCTGCAGAATGTGGCCCACTCGATCACCGCCAATCACCCCGAGTGCTATCTGATTGTGCTGCTGATTGATGAGCGCCCGGAAGAAGTCACGGATATGCAGCGCTCGGTCAAAGGCGAGGTCATATCGTCGACCTTCGACGAGCCGCCGTCACGCCACGTGCAAGTGTCGGAAATGGTGATTGAAAAGGCGAAGCGCCTGGTCGAGCACAAGCGCGATGTAGTGATCCTGCTCGATAGCATTACGCGCCTCGGCCGGGCCTACAACACCGTCGTGCCGTCATCCGGCAAGGTGCTGACCGGCGGCGTCGATTCAAACGCTTTGCAGCGCCCCAAGCGCTTTTTCGGCGCGGCGCGCAACATCGAGGAAGGCGGATCGCTGACCATTATCGCGACCGCGCTGATCGACACCGGCTCACGCATGGACGAAGTCATTTTTGAAGAATTCAAGGGCACCGGTAACTCGGAAATCGTGCTCGATCGCAAGGTCTCTGACAAGCGCGTGTTTCCGGCGATCGACATCGGCAAGTCCGGTACGCGCAAGGAAGAACTTCTGGTGCCGAAGGATCAGCTTAAGAAGATGTACGTGCTGCGCCGCATCCTCAACCCGATGGGCACGCAGGACGGCATCGAGTTCCTGATCGACAAGTTGCGCGCCACAAAGACCAACGGCGAGTTCTTCCAGCAGATGAATACGTAAGCGGGAAATCGCAGACGCAAAGCCAGACGAGCGAAGGCCGCCGCTTAATTAAGCCGCGGCCTTTTCGTTTGCTTAATGCAAAGCTTCGCCGCGTGACGCATCGATGTGGCGCTGCACGCCGGCCTGGTCGTTGACATCGGCGTTTTCCAGCGTCGCGTCGTCCACGTGCTTTTCCGCCGACGTGCCGGCGTAGGCAGGCCCGATGACGTCCATGATGGTCGGCAGGCCTTTTTCGGTGTTCGCCGGTTTCGCCCAGCCTGCAACGATGATACCCTTTTCGCGATACTCGGGATCGCGCAGCAGCACCTCGTGCAACTCTTTCAATTTGTAGTGTGGCACCGACGCGAAAAGGTGATGCGGCAGGTGATAATCCATGCCCCAGGGATACACGGCGTAGCGCACTAGCGGGTTGCCCTCCAAGATAATGCGCGAATTGGTCAGGCGTCCGCGGTCGGCGTTGCCGTGTTGCAGCCATTCGCGCAGGATCATGAACAATGGGAATGTTGTGAACAGCGGCAGGATCCACAGCAGACCGTAGTAGCCCCATGCCGGTATGCCGGTGGCGTACTCAGCCGCCGTTATCAAAGCGTAGACAATGGCCAGCCACGACATGCGGCCCACGGCAGTGGCGCGATGCGAAACGACGGGGTCGATCTTGCTCTGAGGAAAATGCTCGTCTGGGATCAGCAGATAGTAGGCCGTGATTGCCGCCCACATGACGGCGATGGCGGCGAGTGCCGCTGGTCTCTGTTCCATCAAAATGAGCGTGATGACGACTGCTGGCGCGCCGACCGCAAACAGCACGCCGCTGCGGATGGCCCAGGCCGAGCCGTTGCGCTTGGTGTCGGCATACGGGTTGGTATCGACGCCGATGGCCGAATACTTGGCGCGTGCCACAATATAGCGGATCGTGTTCGGCAGCCACAGCAGTCTCAGCACCGCGCGCAGGAAGTCGATGTGCGCAACGGGGAAGTCGAGCCAGTGGCCGCTTTCTTTGGCTTGATCGAAATTCGGGTCGCGCACTGGGTCGTTGACGAACTGATGGTGCGCGAGGTGATGCAGGCGGAAAGCGTATGTCGAAGTGTAGATCGGAAACGCTGCCAGCCAATCGGACGCCAGTTCGCTGGTGCGCTTGTCCGCGAACAGCATGTAGTGCGTGCCTTCGTGGATGGCGCCGCCAAGCTGATGCTGCGACGCGCCCATGATCAGCACGGCGGCGATCGTCACAGGTACGGCCCAAACCCAGTTTAGCGTCCCGGCGCCGACCGCTTGGTAGCACCACACTGTGACAGCGATGGTTACGGCCATGATCAAATAGACGTGGCCGAGGTAGGCGATATTGGTTGTGTTGTCGCGTTCCTTGAGCTTTTGAATCTCGCTCGCCGAATATCGCGGCTGCCGGGCCGAAGCCTCGGCGCTCTCAGCGCCCGATCGCGCCGCCAGCGCAGGTGCAGACATCAAAAATGCTCCAATTGCGTTTCCGCCCAAGACCCGCCGAGGCCGCTGGACCCTGTGGATAAATTCGATCCTGAATTCTCGTTGGTCAAGCCTTTCAATCCTGTAAAGCGTCAAATGGTCAAACGAGATGAAGTTCTCAATTGTGTTAGACGCACAACTATAGCGTCCGGTTCAGTCTGAGGCACGTCACATGTATTGCCCCGGCACAGGTAAGCCTTTGCGCCTGGCGACATTCCAAGCTTTGCGGCCAGCGCCTCCGGCAACGCCGTAGTGCCAGCAGCAGCGCGAATCTCAACGGCACCAGGACTAGAAACGCGGTTAACGGCCTGCGCGAATTTGCCGTCGGCGGCATCAGCTGCGACGATTTGGATGAGCGCGCCAGCATCCATCGATGCGGCCAGCAACCCGCAGTGGCCGACCGGGCCGTTGGCGATGGCAGCAGAGAAGGCGTTGAGCAGCGTTTCGGCGCGGGCGTCATAGGCCGTGTCGCCGGTCAGCGCGGCCAGCGCGAACAGGTTCGAGAGCTGGATTGTGTTGGCGCTCGGCACGGCGTCGTCGCTCGCCGATTTCAGGCGGATGATAACGTCGGTGGTGTCATCGGCGGCGGTGAAATATCCCCCGCTCGCTGGGTCCCAGTAGTGCCGGTCAAGAACGGCCGTCCACGTCTTGGCATGTTCAAGATATGCAGGTTTCAAGGTTGCTTGATACAGCCGCAGGCTCGCGTGGCTCATGTTGGCGTAGTCGGACGCCGTCGCGGGGGCCGTGTTTTTGGCCGCACGATGCGAGTGCCATAAACGATCTGTGCCATTGCGCATCGTGTCTGTGATAAACGCGAATGCGCGTTCCGACATCGCCAGCCAATCAGGTTTGCCGAATACGACGGCCGCGCGCGACAGCGCCGCGATCATCAAACCATTCCAGTCGGCGAGAACCTTGTCGTCCCAGCCGGGGCGCACACGCGGCGCGCGGCGCGCGAACAGTTTGCAGCGCATCTCCGGCAAGCGCGCTTCGTCTTCCTTTGACAGAAGCGCAATACTGTCGAGGCGGTTGAGGATGGTGTGGCCTTCGAAGTTTCCCTCCAACGTGACGCCGTAGACTTTGCCGAAGAACGCCGCGTCGTCAGCCCCTAGCACGTCGCGGATTTCTGCTGCGGTCCAAACGTAGAACTTGCCTTCTTCGCCTTCGCTATCGGCATCCAGCGACGCTGCGAATCCGCCACCCTCGGCGATCATTTCGCGCTCAAGCCAGGCAACGGTTTCGGCAATACGCGCGGCGAACAGCGGGTTTTGGGTTTCGCGCCAAACTTCCGTCAGCAGGTCGATCAGCAGCGCGTTGTCGTACAGCATTTTCTCGAAGTGTGGCACGAGCCAGAACTCATCGACCGAATAGCGAGAGAAGCCGCCGCCCAAATGATCGTAGATGCCACCCTGGCAGATGTTGGTCAGCGTCGTGATGACGGCCTGCTTCGCCGCGTCATCGTTGAACCGGATGGCGCCGCGCCACAGCAGCCAGAATACATTCCACTGCGGAAACTTCGGCGCGCCGGACAACCCGCCATGCTCGGCATCGACGGCGTGGGAAAGCCGGGTGACGAGATCCTGGATCAGTGCGTCGTCTGGCACAAATCCCACGCGCGTTTCGGGGACGTCGCGCATGGCCTCGAGAATCTTCTCGGCGTTGCTCGCGACTTGTCCGGGCTGGTTTTGATAGGCCTCCGCGAGACGCAACAGCACCGTCACGAATGCCGGGCGGCCGAAACGCTGCTGCTTTGGAAAATATGTGCCGCCCCAAAACGGCCGCGCCTCGCTGTCGAGAAACATCGTTAGCGGCCAGCCGCCCTGTTCGCCCAAACGATGCAGCGCGCCCATGTAGATGGCGTCGATGTCGGGGCGTTCCTCGCGGTCGACTTTAATGTTCACGAACAGCTCGTTCATGACCTCCGCCGTCGGTTCGTCCTCGAAGCTTTCGTGCGCCATCACATGACACCAGTGGCAGGCGGCGTACCCGACCGAGAGCAGGATCGGCTTGTTGGTCCGCTTGGCTTCGGCGAGCGCCTCGGGGCCCCAGGCCCACCAGTGCACCGGGTTGTCCTGATGCTGGAGTAGATAGGGGCTGGTCTCGTGCTTCAGTCGGTTTTCACTCATTGCTCTGCGCTTCAGCGGTTTCTTCTCCCCTTGGGGAGAAGGTGGCCCGCCCGGCGCGTAGGCGCCAAAGGAAGGGGGCCGGATGGGGGGTCTGAGTTACGACTGCACCGGCAGACCCCCTCACCCTAACCCTCTCCCCAGAGGGAGAGGGAATGCTCGGAAGTTGCGGCACCGATGATCTACGAGTACGCGAACGGTATGGCCAACGCTTCCAAAAATAGCGCTTCCACAATTTATGCGCTGTCGAGCGGGCACGGACGTGCCGGCGTCGCCGTCATTCGCGTGTCCGGTCCCGCCGCGCCGGACGCGTTACAGCGCATGGCATCGCCTGAAGTTTTCGACCGCCGGGTGGGGTTCCGCTGCATTGTGCACCCGGTAACTGGCGCGGCGCTCGATCACGCCTTGGTGCTGTTCTTCAAAGGGCCGCGCAGTGAAACGGGCGAGGACATGGCCGAGTTCCAGGTCCATGGCGGCCGCGCCGTGGTGCGCGCGGTGCTGGAGGCGCTGGGCACGGTTCCAGGCTGCCGATTGGCCGAACCGGGCGAGTTCGCGCGCCGCGCCTTCGCCAACGGCAAGCTCGATCTCGTTGAAATCGAAGCCCTCGCCGATCTCGTCAATGCCGAAACCGAGGCCCAGCGCCAGTTGGCCTTGCGCTCCGGTGAGGTGCTTTCGACGCTGTATGAAGGCTGGCGGACGCGGCTGATCGAGATCGCGGCGCTGACCGAAGCGGCGATCGATTTCTCGGACGAGGGCGATGTTGCGTCCTCATCATTTGAGGCGGCGCGGGTGCGGGCCAAGCCGCTATTGGACCAGATCAAGCTGCATCTCGATGATGGCCATCGGGGGGAGATTTTGCGCGACGGGTTTCGTGTTGCGCTTCTAGGAGTACCAAACGCCGGCAAGTCGAGCTTGCTCAACGCACTCGCCCGGCGCGATGCGGCGATTGTTTCGGAGGAAGCCGGAACCACACGCGACGTGATCGAAGTCCGGCTCGATCTCGGTGGTGTGCCGGTGATCGTGTCGGATACGGCAGGCATTCGCGACGCTGCGGGGGGCGTCGAGCAGGAAGGCATCCGCCGTAGTTTGACAGCGGCGAGCGAGGCCAATCTGGTTTTGTGGCTCAGCGAAACCGGAGCCGATGCCCCTCCCAGCTCAATTTCACGTGAAACAATTATCACGGTTCGGACCAAAGCGGATCTGGACTTCACTGACGCCGCGCTGGGGCGCACGTCCCCCTCTCCCCTTGGGGAGTGGGCCGGGGTGAGGGGGTCTGACTGCCCCAAGGCAGCGGACGCAAACTCCCCGCTCATCCGGCCTTCGGCCACCTTCTCCCCGAGGGGAGAAGGACAAGCGGCCGATTCAATCTCCACCAAGTCCGGTGAGGGTCTCGATGCCCTCGTCTGCTTAATCGCAGCCCGCGCCGCCGATGCCGTCGGCGGCGTCGACACCGCGCCGGTTCTGACCCAGGCGCGTCATCGCCAGAACCTCGAAAGCGCAGCGGCGTCGCTTGCGGCATTTCTGGATGCCGATTCAGACGCGCTCGAACTCCGCGCCGAGGACGTTCGCCAGGCCGCCCACGCGCTCGGCCGTATCACCGGCCGGGTCGACGTCGAGCACGTGCTGGACCAGATCTTCAGCCGGTTCTGTATCGGGAAGTGAGCCCCGCTTGTCATCCCGGGCGAGCCAAGTTGCGAGACCCGGGACCCAGACACGCTCTTTCCGATTACGGCCTGGTCCCGGTTGAGCGCACCGCGTCCGCCCTCTCTGGCCGGCGGCTGTTAACCCCTCGCACTTTGCCGCAGTGCACAATTTTGCCGCTTTGATGCTTACTCCAGTTGGCGTCGATTGATCAGATTTGCCGAGGGGGCAGCAACAATGTCGAGAGTCGCCATATCCGGGATGGCCGGGCTGTGTATGACGTCCATGGCTTTTGCCGGCGACTTCGCGCTACCGGCTGAAGTGACACCCGCTCTGCGCTCCGCTTGCGAAAGCGACGTGCGCCGCCTGTGTATCGGCCAAAACCCGACGGTCGAGAGGGTCAAAAGTTGCGTCGAGGCCAAGTTCTCGCAGCTCGGCAAACGCTGCCAGGTCCAGATCGCGTTGGCGGGTTTGAAGCCCTGAGGCAGTTTCGGCCGCATCTGGCAGTTGAGTCTTTTCACGTGAAACGGCTTTTGCGGCGCGCCGGGATCGGGTAGTCCCTGACGCATGAGCGACACGTTTTTTGACGTCATTGTTGTCGGCGGCGGCCACGCCGGATGCGAAGCGGCTGCCGCCTCGGCCCGCGTGGGTGCGCGAACGGCGCTGGTCACCCACAAAGCCGCAACCATCGGCGAAATGTCGTGCAACCCGGCTATTGGCGGGCTCGGCAAGGGCCATCTTGTCCGCGAAATTGACGCCCTTGACGGCTTGATGGGCCGAGTTGCGGATCAGGCCGGCATCCAGTTCCGGCTGCTAAACCGGTCCAAGGGGCCAGCCGTCCACGGCCCGCGCACCCAAGCCGACCGCAAGCTTTATCGCCAGGCCATGCAGCGGGCGATCGCCGAAACCGCTAATCTGACCGTTGTCGAAGGTGGGGTCGAGGACCTGATTGTCAGCGACGGCCGGGTCCAAGGCATCGTGACCAGTGACGGTCGCCGCCTTTCAGCAGGCGCTGTCGTGCTGACCACGGGCACGTTTTTGAACGGCCTGATCCATATGGGCCGCCAGCAGATCCCGGCAGGACGAGCGGGCGAAGCGCCGGCGCTCAAACTTTCAGACCGCCTGTATGCACTGGGGCTGAAGCTCGGCCGGCTCAAGACCGGCACACCGGCGCGGCTGGACGGTAAAAGCATCGACTGGTGCGGCCTCGAAATGCAGCAGGCCGACGCCGATCCGGTGCCGTTCTCGTTCCTGACGGACAAGATCACGACGCCGCAAATCGCCTGCGGGATCACGCATACGACGGCTGCGACGCACGACATCATTCGCGCCAATCTCGACCAGTCGCCGATGTATTCCGGTCAGATCGGCAGCGTTGGACCGCGCTATTGCCCGTCGATCGAGGACAAGGTCGTGCGCTTCGCCGACCGGTCCTCGCACCAGATATTCCTCGAGTCAGAGGGCCTCGACGACGACACGATCTACCCGAACGGGGTTTCGACCTCACTGCCGGTCGAGGTTCAGGCGGCGTTCCTGAAGACCATTCCGGGGCTGGAGAATGTCGCCATTTTGCGGCCCGGCTATGCGATCGAATATGACTATGTCGACCCGCGGGAGCTGACTCAGGCACTCGAAGTGAAGCGCTTGGCCGGGCTTTTTCTGGCCGGCCAGATCAACGGCACCACGGGGTATGAGGAAGCCGGCGCTCAGGGCTTGGCCGCCGGCATCAACGCGGCGCGGCTGGCGGGCGGCGCGGCGCCGGATTTCGTCGTCTCGCGAACCGACGGCTATCTCGGCGTCATGATCGACGATCTCGTGACGCGCGGCGTTTCCGAACCCTATCGCATGTTCACATCCCGCGCTGAGTTCCGTCTGAAGCTCAGGGCCGACAATGCCGACCAGCGCCTAACGCCGCTCGCCATAGCGCTCGGCTGCGTCGGGGTAGAGCGCCGCCGTACCTTCGCCGCTAAGGCCAGGGCGCTTGAAGATGGTCTTAACTTGCTGAACCAACTCAGCCTGACCCCAACCGAGGCTTCCAAGCTCGGCCTAGCGATCAACAAGGATGGGCGGCGGCGGACGGCGTTTGACCTGCTGGCCTTCCCGGATATCGACCTCGCCCGGCTGGCGGCCATCTGGCCCGAGATCGGGAACATGGCGCCGAAGATCGCCGGGCAGCTGGCCGTCGATGCGCTGTATGCGGCCTACGTTCGCCGCCAGGACGAGGACGTGGCCGCCCTGCGCCGGGACGAAGCCTTAATAATTCCGGTTAATTTCGACTACGGCGCGATTTCGAGCCTGTCGACGGAAGTGCGGACCAAGCTCGCGTCCCAGAGGCCCTCTACAATCGCCCAGGCGAGCCGTCTGGAGGGCATGACGCCCGCTGCCGTACTTGTCCTGCTGGCCCATCTGAAGGCCGCCAGCGGGGCCCGTAAGACCGCCTGATGCGGACCCCCGAAATTAAGCATATCGATGGCCCGGCGGCGTTTACCAAGGCCTTCGGCGTTTCACGTGAAACCATAGCCCTCCTTGAGACTTACGCGGCCCTGCTCAAACGCTGGCAGAAGACCATCAATCTGGTTGCGCCTAGTACTCTGGAGGACGTCTGGCACCGGCATTTCGCCGATAGCGCCCAGCTTTGGCCGTTACGGCCGGATGGTGCGAACGCGTGGCTCGACCTCGGGTCGGGGGCTGGGTTTCCGGGCCTCGTGCTGGCCATTCTGGCGGCTGAGGCGGGCGGCATCCGGCAGACGCTGGTCGAAAGTGACTCCCGAAAGGCAGCCTTCTTGCGCGAAGTGGCGCGCGAGACCGGTGTAGCTGTGGACATCCTGTGCGCACGAATCGAATCACCCGAGACTCACTCTAAGGTGAACAGCGTCGATTGCGTCACCGCACGGGCCTTGGCACCCCTGCCGCGGTTGTTCGCGTTGGCCGAGGGGTGTTTCAGTTCCAGTACTGTCGGGTTATTCCTCAAGGGCCGTGGCGCACAAATTGAGCGCGACGCGGCATTGGCGGACTGGGATTTCGAGTCCGATTTGGTGCCGAGCGTGACGGAAGCGGGCAGTGCCATTGTCGTCGTCCGGCGGCTGCGCCGGAAAGTGCTCTAAGCGTTTGCACGGGAGTCATTGTCTTGGCGGGCTATATTGCGAGCGGCGGAGCGGGTGGGCCTGCAGCGGGACCGCGCGTTATTTCGATTGCCAATCAAAAGGGCGGCGTCGGTAAAACGACGACTGCGATCAACCTCGGCACGGCACTCGCGGCCGTCGGCGAAAAAGTACTGGTTCTCGATCTCGATCCGCAGGGCAACGCCTCGACGGGCCTCGGCATTGCCCCTGAAACGCGGTTGAGAACCTCCTACGACGTGCTGGCGGGACAGGCGACGATTGCCGAATGTGCGATGCCAACCGCGGTTCCTGGGCTGCACGTCGTTGCCGCCAACAGCGATCTCGTCGGCATCGAGGGCGCACTGCCAAATGACAACACGCGTCCGTTCAAGTTGCGCGATGCGGTTGCGGCGCTCGTCGGTCATCAGCGCGCCCGGCCGCAGGATACGCCCTACAGTTATGTGCTGATCGACTGCCCGCCGTCGCTCAATCTGCTGACGTTGAATGCGATGAGCGCGGCGCATGCCGTTCTTGTGCCGGTGCAGTGCGAGTTCTTCGCGCTCGAGGGTATTTCGCAGCTCAAGGATACGATCGATCAGATCCGCGCGACGCTCAATCCGCGCCTCGAAATCCAAGGCGTTGTGCTGACAATGCACGACGCACGCACGTCGCTGTCGAAGGAAGTGGCAGACAACGTCCGCGCGTTCTTCGGGCCGAAAGTTTACGAGACAATCATACCGCGCAATACGCGCGTGGCTGAGGCGCCGTCGCACGGCAAACCGATCCTGCTTTACGACTACGATTGTGCCGGCAGCCAGGCTTATATCCGCCTGGCGACTGAAATCATCGAACGCGAGAGACAGTATAAAGCGGCGTAATATCATAGCGTTAAGCGGACTGCGCGTCGGCCAACGCGAACACTGACTTTGGGACCTTGACCGTGATGAATTCAGCGCTGCCAAAAAGCCGACTGGGCCGGGGACTTGCCTCTCTGATTGGTGAGCCCGCCCCATTGGGCAGCCGGCTGCCGCCCGAAGGCGAGCAGCGCATCGTCGCGATCGCACTGGTCAAATCAAGCCCGCTCAACCCGCGCAAGGATTTCCGCGACGAGGAATTGGCGGAGCTTTCGGAATCAATCCGCACCAAGGGCCTCGTGCAGCCGATCATTGTCCGGCCCGATGCGCACGTCGCCGGCGAGTTCGAGATCGTGGCCGGCGAACGGCGCTGGCGCGCGGCGCAGAAAGCCGGCGTGCATTCGGTGCCGGTGATCGTTCGCGAATTGACGGACAAGGAAGTCCTCGAACTCGCCATCATCGAGAACGTTCAACGTCAGGATTTGAATGCGATCGAGGAAGCATCGGGCTATCGCGATCTGATCGGGCGGTTCGACTACAGCCAGGACCAGGTGTCGGAGATTATCGGCAAAAGCCGTAGTCATGTCGCCAACACGCTGCGGCTGTTGAAGCTGCCGGCGGCCGTGCAGGCGCTTGTGCAGCAGGGTGCATTGACGGCAGGCCACGCCCGGGCGCTGATTGGCCGGGACGACGCCGAGGCATTAGCGCGGCGCATTGTCGAAGATGGCATGAACGTGCGCGATGTTGAGGCGCTGGTGCAGGGCCGGGACGACGGTGACGCCGGCATCCCGCGCAAGACACGCGACAAGGACCCCGATACCAAGGCCTTCGAGAAGGAGTTGGCGGACCTTCTGGGTCTTAAGGTTGAAATCAAGCGTGGCTCGGGTGAGACCGGGCAGCTTGTCATCAGGTTCGGCAACTTCGACCAGCTCGATTACATCCGCCAGCGCCTCGGCGGCGGCTGATCCTTCGGAATTTATTGAGATTACTGGCAGTGCGGCCTTGACGGGCAGGCGCGCTGTTGATGGTGTGCGGCCCGCGTCTTAAACCGAGGACGCGACCTGAGGACATTGGGCCCCATGGCCGACCACGACACCCTGGCCCGATTGGCCGCGACTATCAAAGCGCGGCGCAGCGTGACTGCTGAACAATCCTATACGCGGCGGCTTTTAGACGCGGGGCCGGAACGTTGCGCCAAGAAATTCGGCGAGGAGGCGGTGGAAGCCGTTCTGGCCGCCGTCGATGACGATCCGGCGCACCTGAAGGCTGAAGCCGCCGACGTGATCTATCACCTGCTCGTGCTGCTCGAGAGCCGTGGCGTTGCGCTCGCCGACGTTTTGGCCGTGCTCGACGCGCGCGAGGGTACGTCCGGGCTCGACGAAAAGGCCGCGCGGCCGCGAGGGAAAACGTGAGCGCACGCAGCGTAAAACGTAAGCGTCTTTCGAAACGCAAAGTCCCGCTACAAAAGGCGCCATTGCCGTATTCGCCGTATCGCGTTTTCAATCGCGAAGAGTGGGCGCGGCTCAGGGCCGATACACCGATGACGCTTGAGCCGAGCGAACTCGAGCAGCTGTCGGGTATTATCGAGGAATTGTCTGTCGACGAGGTCGAGCAGATTTATCTGCCGCTGTCGCGGCTGCTTAATCTTTACGTTGCGGCGGCGCAGAAGCTGCATTCGGTCAGTTCAGAGTTTCTTGGCCGTAAGGATTTAAAAGTCCCATTTGTCATCGGCGTTGCCGGATCGGTCGCCGTTGGCAAAAGCACGACGGCGCGCGTTCTAAAGGCGCTACTGGCGCGCTGGCCCGATCACCCGCGCGTCGATCTGCTGACGACGGACGGATTTCTGTTCTCCAATGCCGAACTGGAACGGCGCGGCCTGATGGAACGCAAGGGTTTCCCGGAAAGTTTCGATGCCGACCGGATGATGCAGTTCCTTGGCGACGTCAAATCCGGCGTCGCAAACGTCACGGCGCCCGTTTATTCGCACTTTCACTACGATACTCTGCCGGGGCAAACGGTCAGTGTCGAGCAGCCCGATATTCTGATTATCGAAGGGCTTAATGTTTTGCAGCCGGCGGAAATGCCGAAAGACGGCGGCACAGTGCCATTCGCGTCGGATTTCATCGATTTCTCGATTTATATCGATGCCGATGCGGGTGTTATCGAGAATTGGTATCTGTCGCGGTTTATGAGGCTGAGAAGCACGGCGTTTCGCGATCCTGCGGCCTATTTCCACAAATATGCAGCCATGCCGCCTGACGATGTGCGCCGGGTGGCGCTGCGGCTGTGGCGCGAGATCAACCTGAAGAATCTTGAGCAGTATATTTTGCCGACGCGGCGCCGCGCACAGCTCATTTTGCAGAAGGCCGAAAGCCATCGCGTGCAGTCGGTGTCGCTGAGAAGGCTCTGAAGCCGGCGCAAAAAAAGGGCCGCTTGGGGCAGCGGCCCTGGCAGTTGTTCGCAAAGATTTTCGGATGTTGAGAGGTCTTGGCCGGTAAGCGGGTCAGCGCACGTGGCGGGCCGCAAGATCCGGATGAGAGGTTTCAGGCGCCCTCGCGACAAGCTGAGGAGCGGCGGCATAGGCAGACGCCGAGGGCCGCGAAACGAGTTTGAATTTGTCGCGCAGCCGCCGGATTGCAGAGGGATCGCTAAATCCCATGACACGAATGGCCGTTGTCGGTTTCAAATCAGGATGAAGTCTCAAAAGTTCGGCCAATCGGGCAATCCGGTCACTATCGTCGATCCCGGTGCCTTTCGGCCGCCCGCGCTTGCCGTTTGTTTTCATCATCACTCGAACCTCGAACGAAGCGATTCGTTGAGGAGACTGTGAGCGAAGCTTTATCGCAATTCCAGGGAATTTAAATGGAAGCCCGAAATAGCCCCGAAATACGGGGGATATAAAGGCAACAGTGAACGCTGTTCAGTAATAATGGAGAGGAAAAATCCGCCGAATGGCTGGATCGCGCTATTTCCGGTTTATTTGATGAGGCCGCGCTGGCGCGCCAAATTGGCAAGCGAAACGGCGGGGCGAGCGCCGATATGGCTGATGACTTCAGCGGCGGCTAGGCTTGCGAGTTTGCCGGACGTTTCGAGCGAAAAACCCTTTGAAACGCCGAATAAAAACCCAGCGGCATAGAGATCTCCTGCGCCTGTCGTATCGACGACTTTTTCAATTCGCTCGGCGGGAATGGTAATTGTCTGCGCGCCTGAAACAATAATAGAGCCCTTGGCGCTGCGCGTCAGAACCGCAAGTTTCGCGTCTTTGCGAGCATGGTCTGCGGCGCGATCGAACTGCTGCGTTTCATAAAGCGAATTGATCTCGCTTTCATTGGCGAAAAGAATATCGACGCCGGAACGAATAAGATCGAGGAATTCAGCCCGATGGCGGTCAACGCAGAAGCCATCGGAAAGCGTTAGCGCGACTTTGCGCCCCGCGCGCTTGGCTTCTGCGACGGCATCGCGAAACGCGCCCTTGGCGTCGTCGCGGTCGAACAAATAGCCTTCGAGATACAAAATGGCGCTGTCGCGGATCATTTCCCGGTCGAGCTGGGTGGCGTCAAAGTTGGTCGAGATACCCAGGAAGGTATTCATTGTCCGTTCGCCGTCGGGCGTGACGAGGATCAGCGACCGCGACGTCGGCAGCTCGCCGGCAACAGGCTTTGACGCAAAGCTGACGCCGACCGATTGAATGTCGTGGGCAAAGATGCGGCCAAACTCATCATCCGCGATTGTGCCGATGAAGCCTGCCTTGCCGCCGAGAGACGCGACGCCGGCAAGCGTGTTTGCGGCGGACCCGCCTGAGACCTCGGTTGCGGGACCCATGCCGGCGTAGATCTTGGCGATCTCTGCCGCATCGACGAGGCGCATGCTGCCCTTGGCGGCGCCGATGTTGGCGAGGTAAGCGTCGTCGCAGCGGCCGATAATATCGACAATGGCGTTGCCAATGCCGGTGACGTCAAAGCGGGTTTCTGTCATGGGAGCCCTCGATTTTGCGGGCACTATAGGGGTGGAGCGTGCGCGGGCAAGCGGCTGAACCGGGTCGCCTCAGCGGCGGCGGGCCGCACCCTCGCTTGCCCGGGGCTGTGCCATGGCGGCCAACGCCAGGATCAGGCGTTCGCCGAGCGTTTCTTCAAGTGCTGACGAGAGGCGCGCGGCTTTCGCGGTTTCCGCAATGCGTTTCAGCGCCTGGTCGAGCCCGGCGCGGGACCAGTTCCGAACTTGCGCCGCAAGCGCGTCGCGCTGCTTGAAATGTACGGGCGGGCGCAGTGCGCGCAGTGCGTCGTCAAGGCCTTGCCCACCATCGACATCGCTTTTGAGTTTGTGCAGCTTCAGGAAATAGCGCTGCGCGATGAGGATGACCGCCTGCGCGCTTTCACCCGATGCGATAGCGCGGCCATAGTCGGTGATGGCGGCCGTTGCGTTGCCGCTGGCTGCGGCTTCGGTAATGCGCTCCAGAGCCAGATCGGCAGCGTCGCCGACGATCGCTTCGACGTCGTCTGCCGTGATCGCGGCGCGTCCTTGGGCGTAAAGTGCGAGCTTTTCGATTTCATTGCGCGACAGCGTGCGATCGGCGCCGAGGCGCGAAATGAGCAGGATGCGGGCGTCAGACTCAATCGCCATTTTGAAGCCTTGCAGCACGTCCGTGATCAACGCGCCGAGGTCAGCCTGGGTATCGGGATAGCAAGGAATAGCAGCCGCTGATCCTGCGCCTTCAAACAACGCGCGCAGCGTGTCGTCAGGTTTTAGATTGCCGGCTTCAACGATTAGCACGCCTTCAAGCGGGCCTTCGGTGACAAGGGATTTGAGGAGTTGGGCCGTGATGCGGCGCCCGGCTGTAGCGCGGACAATCTTACGGCCTGAAAACATCGGCCGGGTTTGCAGTTCGACCGCGAGGCGCCCGGTATCTTCGTCGAGATTGGTATCGTCGAGGCGGAGAACTTCACCGGGCGGATTTTCGCGGGCTGCCAGCATTTTTGCGAGTACCCCGGCGCGCTCCGACACAAGCCCTGGATCGGAGCCGAAGAACAAAAACGCCGTGGCGCTGGGCGGCGGCGACTTTATAAATGCGTTGGCGTTGGCGGCTTTGACGGCAACCATGGAGAGCAGTTCCAATTGACGGCGGGTGCGTCAGGCGGGCCGCGACAGGTGCGCCATGAGCCGCGTGCGCAGTTCTTCGCCAACGGTTCGAGCGGCCCGGTTCTCAGCATCTTCACGGGCGCGGACGTTGGCGAAAATCGAGGTTACGCGTTCGAAACCGGCGCGGGCATAACTCTTGCCCTCGGCGACGACCCGTTTGTCGGAGATGCGCACGAGGGTGTACGAGGCGTCGAGATTGTAAACCTGCCCCGCGGCATTGCCGTCAATCTGGACCAGGGTCGATGACACATATTCGCGGACCGCGATGTCGAGGCGATACTCGGGCGGCAGAGGCAGGCCGCCGCCGGTTGCCTGATAGATCAACTCGTTGCGGATGCGTTGCCCGACGCGGCCGGGGATCGGGGCTACATCGACCGCTGCTAGTTTCTCTTCGACGTTGGCGCCGCCGATGGCAGACGAACCATAGAGTGGCCGGAAGCCGCTGTCGCCGCAGCCAGCCAACATTGCCAGCGTGCAAAGACCGAGCACAGCGCATGCGCTCCGCGCGGCGCAGATCGCTGGCCCGAAAACTGGCTTGAACCGATGTCCGCTTGAAACTTCAGCCGACGACATTCACGATCCTCTGCGGAACCACGATAACTTTCTTGACCGGGCGGCCTTCGAGAGCCCGAATGACCGGTTCGAGCGCCAAAGCCGCCGCCTCGACCTCTTGGGCCGCGGCAGAACGGGAAATGACCAGCTCGTCCCGGCGCTTGCCATTCACCTGTACGGCAATGGTCACTTGATCGTCAACGAGCAGTGCCGTCTCTGGGGCCGGCCACGGCTCGTTCGCGAGCAACGTGTTGTATCCGAGCCGCGCCCAGCATTCTTCAGCCAAATGCGGCATCATCGGGCCGATAGCCGCGACAAGCATGGCACCAGCCTCTCGCGCCGCGAAATCATGGCCCTCGCTGCGCTTTGTAAGGCCGGTTTGGAGCACATTGGCGAATTCATGGATGTGGGCGACGGCGACGTTGAAACGTAGGGCCTCGATGGCCTTACCGACCTGATCGACGGCGCGGTGGGCGGCTTTGCGGACCTCCAAGGCCTCGGTTCCGAAGGCTTCCGGCTTGGCCGGCATGGCTCCTGGATAGGCCTCGGCGATTTCTTCAACGATGCGCCAGACGCGCTGGATGAAGCGGCCGGCGCCCGCAACGCCGGCTTCGGTCCAGATCACGTCACGCTCGGGCGGGCTATCGGAGAGCATAAACCAGCGGGCGCAGTCGGCGCCGTAGTGGGCGATAATGTCATCGGGATCGACGAGGTTCTTTTTCGATTTCGACATCTTTTCGATGGAGCCGATCAAGACCGGGCGTCCGGACGAGATTTCGATGGCGTGACGGTTGGCGCCTTCGCCATCGAACGTCACGTCGCTCGGCAGCAGCCAGTAGCCGTCCTGCGATTTGTAGGTCTCGTGCGTGACCATGCCTTGCGTGAACAGTGCCGCGAACGGTTCGCGCGTGTTGGTCGCGAAGGTCAGGTGACCGGTGTCGCACAGAGCGCGGGCGAAGAAGCGCGAATACAGCAGATGCAAAATCGCATGCTCGATGCCGCCGATGTACTGGTCGACGGGCAGCCAATACTGCGCCGCTTTTTTATCAACAGGATGGGCTGATTTTGGCGCCGTAAAGCGCACGAAATACCACGATGAATCGACGAACGTGTCCATCGTGTCGGTTTCGCGCGTTGCCGGCTTTCTACATTTCGGGCAGGCGCAGTGCTTCCAAGCCGGATGGCGGTCGAGCGGATTGCCAGGTTTATCGAAGGTCGCGTCCTCGGGCAACTTGATCGGCAAATCCGCTTCGGACACCGGCACGACGCCGCAATCGGCGCAATGCACGACGGGGATAGGGCAACCCCAATAGCGCTGACGTGAAATGCCCCAATCGCGCAGGCGGAAGTTGACCTTGCGCGTGCCTTGCGGAGTGCCGCCGAGCTTTTGCTTTTCGAGGCGCGAGGCTGCTTCTTCGAACGCGTCTGTGGTCGATTTCCCGTCCAGGAAGCGCGAGTTTATCATCACGCCGTCGTCTTCATAGGCTCTGTTTTTCAACTCGAACTTGGCCGCATCCTCGCCAGGCGGCAGGATGACGGGCACGACCGGCAGATTGTATCGGCGCGCGAAATCCATGTCGCGCTGATCGCCCGACGGGCAGCCAAAAATGGCGCCGGTGCCGTAGTCCATCAGGATGAAATTGGCGACGTAAACGGGGAGTTGCCACGACGGGTCGAATGGGTGTTGTGCGCGGATTCCGGTGTCGTACCCAAGTTTTTCCGCCGACTCGATATCGGCAACGGAGGTGCCCATGCGCCGGCAGTCGTCACAGAAGACGGCGAGAGCGGCGTTTTTCTCGGCCGCTGCTTTCGCGAGCGGATGATCGGCCGCGACAGCCAGGAAGGAAGCCCCGAACAACGTGTCGGGTCGGGTTGTGTAGACTTCAAGTTCGCTCACGCCCTTTGGCGCGGTCTTGGCGTCGAGCGACCAGCGGATCAGCATCCCTTCCGAGCGGCCGATCCAGTTGGCCTGCATGAGCCGCACTTTTTCCGGCCAGTTGGTCAGCGTGTCGAGGTCGCGCAGCAGCTCTTCGGCGTAATCGGTAATTTTGAAGAACCATTGCGTCAGTTCGCGCTGTTCGACGATTGCGCCGGAGCGCCAGCCGCGGCCGTCAATGACCTGCTCGTTGGCGAGGACGGTGTGATCGACCGGGTCCCAGTTGACCTTCGACGATTTGCGGTAGGCGATGCCTTTTTTGAGCAGGTCTAGAAACAGCTTTTGTTGGTGCTGGTAATAATCCGGCGAGCAGGTCGCGATTTCGCGGGACCAATCGAGCGACAGGCCCATCGATTTGAGCTGGCCGCGCATGACGTCGATATTGGCGTAGGTCCATTTACCGGGATGGACTTTGCGCTCCATGGCGGCGTTTTCGGCCGGCATACCGAAGGCGTCCCAGCCCATCGGATGCAGCACGTTGAAGCCCTTGGTGCGCTTGTAACGGGCGAAGACGTCGCCCATGGCGTAGTTGCGCACGTGCCCCATGTGGATGCGTCCTGACGGGTACGGGAACATCTCGAGCACATAGCACTTCGGGCGCGTCTCATCGTCGGAGGCGCGGAAAATCTGCTGTTTGTCCCAGACGTGCTGCCAATGTCTTTCGCGTGCGGGCGCGTTGTAGCGTTCGGAGGCCATGAGGAAGTGGGTCTTTCGGTGGGAACGAGTGTTGGCCGGTAAAGAGCCCAAAAACGTGCGGCGGGTCAAGGCACACGCCTCAACCCGCCGCAAATGTTCTCAATTTCGAGCCGAAATACAGCCCTAGGCGCTTAGCATGTATGCGCAGCAGCACCAGCTTCTGCCACCTGATGGTCCTGTGCGCCGCCGCCGCCCGAGACGCCGATGGCGCCGATAACGACGCCGCTCTTGTCTTTCAGCGGGATGCCGCCGGCGAAAATCATGACCCGGTCGTGGTTCGAAGCATGAATGCCGAAAAATTGGTCGCCCGGCTGGCTGTTTTCCGCCAGTTCCTTGGTCGAGATGTTGAAGGCGCGCGAGGTGAATGCCTTGTTGATTGAGATATCGATTGAGCCGATCCAGGCTTTGTCCATGCGCACGTGCGAAATCAGGTTGGCGCCCTCGTCGACGACGGCGATGTTCATCGGCTGGCCGATCTCAGCGGCCTTCTTTTCGGCGGCGGCAATGATGCGGCGGGCGTCGGCAAGTTTCAACATCAGGGGGTCTCCTTTTTGTTATCAGCAGAAGCGCTTATGTAGGCGCGCACTCTATTGGCGGGATTGCGACACTTTCAACGTTAACTGAGGAGCTGCAGTGGAAAACCAAGCGAACAATGCCGATCGGGTAGCCGAACGGCTCGCAACGGTTCGCGGCGCGATTGCAACGGCGGCAAAGGAAGTGCGCCGTGCGCCAAGTGCAGTCGAACTCATTGCCGTCTCAAAGACGTTCGAGGCGGACGATATTCGCCCGGCAATTATAGCCGGACAGCGCGCGTTCGGCGAAAATCGCGTGCAAGAGGCGCAGGGCAAATGGCCCGTGCTGCGCACCGAGTTTCCGGATTTGAAATTGCATTTGATCGGGCCGCTACAATCGAACAAGGCTGCGGATGCGGTGGCTTTGTTCGACTGCATCCATACGATCGACCGGCCGAAGATTGCGAAGGCTATTGCGGACGAGATGATGAAGCAGGGCAAGCGGGTCGAGCTGTTCGTTCAAGTCAACACAGGCGAAGAATCGCAAAAGGCTGGTGTGCTGCCGAAAGAGACGGCGGCGTTCGTCACCATGTGCCGGGACGATTTGAAGTTGGAGATTGCGGGTCTGATGTGCATCCCGCCCGTGGATGAAGAGGCCGCCGTGCATTTCGCGTTTTTATCGAAGCTGGCGCGTGATCTCAGTTTGACCGGCCTCAGCATGGGCATGAGCGGCGATTATGAGACCGCGATTTCATTCGGCGCGACGCACGTGCGGGTGGGAAGCGCGATTTTTGGAGCGCGGTGAGACTGCGAAGGGATCAGCGGCTCAACCTCAAAATCAAATCGTGGTCGGTGCCTTGCCGAACTGATCGGCAGTCCGGTCCTTAGGGTCCAACTTCAATAGCGCCGCGTTAACTTCGTCCAGCAACGGCGGTTCGCCGCCGCTCATGCTTTCATCAGTCGCGCGCTGCAAGGCGCGGGCGTCCAACTCCCATCGTTTGAGAATCGTGATTTTTTCCGTCAGACTTAAATCTGTGTGCTCAACCACTTCTTCAGGATGATCGAACACGGCGGTCGGACTCGTCAGCGCGCGGTCGATATCGTGCTTCGCGATTTCTGCACTGCGGATCTTCATTTTTTGTCCCCTCAGTTGGACTTATGATTTCGGCACAACGCCGCATGCGATACGTGCAGCGCCGCCGCCGTTCTCAGGTGTATTGGAGTAATTATCGCCGCCTGCGTGGATCATCAGCGAACGCCCACGAACATCCGCGATCGTCAAATGACCTGCGGTGATGACCGCATTCACGCCCTTGTCGGTGGCCGTCAACAACGGCAAATCGCCTTTGTGGCCTTGACCTTCCGGGCCCTTGTGCGCCTTGGCGCCTGTGGGGTCATAGTGCGGGCCCGCCGCCAGCGCGGCTTGATCTGAGCCGTCCTTTTTTGCGGGCGCACAGTCGCCTTGGTCATGCACGTGGAAACCGTGCTCGCCGGGTGGAATACCTGTCACGTCGACCTTGAGTTCGATGCCAGCAGATTTTTGCCTGACGATGATCGTCCCGATGGTTTCGCCTATTCCGGCCAATGTGACTTTCTTCATAGGCACCATCAGATCAGCGGCTGCGATGGGCATCGCCGTGGCGAACATGGTGACGGACACAAAGACGAAGAGTTTCATGATCTAGCTTCCCGAACCGCTCGCAGCCGGCGACTCTGATCGCGGCTTATGCACAGTAACGGCCAAGTGCAACGATCGTTCCCGGACCTTGCTGTGATGCCAGAACTTCGGGCCCGCTTTGGAACTGGCGTGCGTGTAAAAAGTTCAAACGCTGATAGGTTGAACAACAGGAGGATTATGACGATGCTCAACGAACCGTGGGCGGCCGCCTCAGGCGGAACGGTGCCGTCAATTCCCGGGCGGGACGACCCGACACGACCCGGGACTGACCCGCACAATCCTAATCCGGAAGAGCCTGTGCGGCCCGGTCCTGACGTTTCGCCGCGCCCGCCTGATCTGCCGCCACTTCCGGCATTTGATCCGATGCCGACGCCGGGTCTGCCGCCGCCGCAGAACATTTGAGGCGGCGCCGTTATGGCCGCTCCGGGCCGAATTTTAGGCTGCTGCCACGTCAATATTTACGGACCGTCGCAGTTCTGCGCGACGCATGTTCGGGTGGGGAGTGCGATTTTTGGGGCGCGGTGATGTTATCCATTCAGTGCCGTCCCCGTGGACCTACTGAACGACTAGTCTTGGGAACATTGGGCGCGGCAAAAGCTGTCGACAACTTGTGAATATCGTCGGCAGACCGACACCGAATCGTTGCTGGAGATCGGGAATCGGGGATTCGTCAGTTCGAGTGTTGGGACCGCCCAAGTTCTTAGCTTGAGCGATCCCGCGTCACGGAACTGGGTCCAGCGCCGAGACACTGCCGTTGCAGATTCGCAGAAGTGCGAGTCTTCGGTCAATAGTGCTGGGCTTCTTTTGCACAACTCATGCATGGAGGCCAAGATGGCTACATACGAAAACAGCAGTGAGGTTCGCGAACGTCGCTCGGAGATATTCAGAGTCAGCTATCGTCCGGGTGCCTTGACCCCTTTTTCGGGCATTTACGTCTGCACCAATTGTCGAGACGAGATTGCATCAAACAAGGGCAATCCACTCCCGCCTCAGAACCATAGGCAGCATGCGAATCACCTGTTGCCAATCGAATGGCAGCTCTTGGTGTTAACGGAGCGTGGGCCCGATTGAAGTTCGATATTTGCGGTGGGAGACAAGGGTAAATAGAATTCTGCGATCCACTTTCCCACCGCAAAATTTGCGCACGTCGCAGCCCGCGCACCTACCGGTGCTAGCCTTTCCTATTGATTCGTTTGTCGCAGCGCTTCAGGCGCCGCGCGCATTTGGGGGCCAGAATGACCGCATCCACTCAACGCAAAAATTCGGTAGAGACCGAAGCCGACGCCGCAGCATCCGAAGCTGCCAGCGTCGCCCGTGCCGAAGTCCATGAGCAGGCGGGCAGCAGCAAGGTGGCGGTCTCAAAGCTCGAAAAGGCCAGCAAGGCGTCAACAGTCGCTGCCAAGGACAAATGGCGCGACTTCACCGTCGACGTCTGGATCACGCCGTTCAACTCGATCGAGTTCGGCTTCTGGAAGCGCGACCGCAACAAGGGCAAATCGCGCCAATTCACGACCGACATGGATGTGTTTGCCGAAATCATCGAGGACGGCGAGCGCACCGGCGTGCTCGGTTACCGCAAGGAATTGTGGAACGACGCAACCGGCATGGACAAGCGGCTCGTATTCAAGTTGTTCTCAGAAACGCTGAACTGGCGGGCCAGCATGGATTTGATGCTGGCCCGCTCGATCCAACAGACCCTCGGCGCGCGCGGCCTGCCCGTGACGACGTACTCGATCAACACCAGCGACGATGATTTTATCATTTACCTTGAGCGCTCGGCCAACAAGTGGCCGCTGTGCCCCGAGCACTTCTCGTTTTTCATCATGGACGACGGCGTGCCGAAGTTTTATCGCATCCGTCGCGACATCATCAATCTCGGCGGCGACTATTCGCTGATCGATCAGTTCGGCGAAACCGTCGGCTATCTTGACGGCGCGGTGCTGACGATCGGCGGCAAATGGCGTGGCAGCGTCCGCGGCGACCACGCCGATCCCCGCGTAATGATGGTCATGAAGCTGTTCGCCGGTATGATCGTGTTCAACGGCGCGGCCCGCCGCCACGTCAAAACCATCGCGCGCGACGTCCGGGCCGGGCGGATCACGCCGGATATTCAGCGGCAGGAGTCGGATCTCTACATGAACCCGCGCCGGGTACGATAATCTTAGCGCCTGATCCGCGTGCGAGGTCAGGCCGTTATACAGCGCATACCGACAGGCTTCAGCTGAAACTCGGCGCCGTCAGGCGTCCGACAACTGGGTCCCTCTTGTCACAATGTTGAGCGTTTTAAAGCGACCACCGACAGGCTGGCCGCTCGGGAAGGTGTGTGCCGATGGCTTGGAAAGACGACAAGAAACTGATTCTGCGATTGTTGATCTGGGGAGTTTTCGCAGTTAGCGGAACCTCAGGCCTGGCGACCGTCGCTGTTGCACTGTGGCTCTTCAAACAAGGGAACCCGTAATGTAAAAACGCCCGCCGATATTTCGGCGGGCGTGAGTCTATTCTGAAATTCCTAACTGCGACGCGTTACGACTTCGGCATCAACACTGTGTCGATGACGTGGATGACGCCGTTCGACGTGACGACATCGGCCGCGGTTACCTTGGCGTCATTGACCTTGACGTCCGCCATGGCGTCAACGGCGACTTCGCCGCCCTGCACCGTCTTGACGCCCATCTTTTTGCCTTTGATGTCAGCGGCCATCACCTTACCCGGTACCACGTGATAGGTGAGGATCGCTGCCAACTTCGCCTTGTTCTCAGGCTTGAGAAGATCTTCCACCGTGCCTTTCGGAAGTTTTGCGAAGGCTTCGTCGGACGGCGCAAAGACCGTGAAAGGCCCGGCACCTTTCAGGGTTTCGACCAAGCCAGCAGCTTTCACAGCCGCGACCAGCGTTGTGAACTTGCCGTTCGCAACCGCTGTATCGACGATGTCCGATGATGCGGCATGCGCGGTTGAGAGCGCTGCTGTTGCTGCCATGGCGAGTATAATTCCTTTGAGTAATTTCATGAGTACCTCACTAAGACGGGCAATCCTGACGAACACTGTTTTGTGCATCGCCACTTGCCTCGACACATGTGGGTGTCTGACGCGACTTTTTCCTGTCCGAAACGATCACAATGAAGTGCTAATACTTTGGTGATCCGATCTGGAGCGAAATATTATCAAACTATTGAAGTATTACTGGCCTATAAATACTTAAGAATAGAATTTTGTAGTGCATTAAGTCGTGGCCGTTTCACCGCTATGCTTGGTTTATCTTGGTGACGATGCGCAGGCTCGCTGCCTGGCGTCTGAGATTAGATGGGGAAAAGCGGACCTCGGGTAGATGTTGCATCGGCTGTCTGCGCTTCAGCAAACGCACCGAACCTGCTCGTATATTGTGCACTCTGTGCATATGAGCCACAAAGCCGAAGCCAAATCGAATTCATTGACTGGAATTCGATCCGCGTCAGTTGACCCCTGCTCATAATTGTTGCTTCACCGTGCCGCGATAAACGGCAGTGGTTGCCCTGCGCTTGAGCAACAGCGCCGGCAAGTTTCTAGCTGCATAAAAATTCAGCGGGTGGAGCAAGGGCATGGATCAGGTTCAGCCAGGGGCGGACGTCTTCTTTTTGTTGATGGGGGCCATCCTCGTTTTCGCCATGCACGGCGGCTTCGCGTTTCTTGAAGTCGGAACTGTGCGGCATAAGAACCAGGTCAACGCACTCGTCAAAATCCTGGTCGATTTCGCGATCTCGACGCTGGTCTACTTCCTGATCGGCTACACCATCGCCTACGGCGTGTCGTTCCTCGCCAACGCTGAGGCGATCAGCGCCGGACAGGGCCTCGACCTCGTCAAGTTCTTCTTCCTCGCAACTTTTGCTGCTGCTGTTCCCGCGATTGTCTCAGGCGGCATCGCCGAGCGCGCAAATTTCGTGCCGCAATGTGTTGCAACGGCGCTAATGGTGGCCCTCGCCTATCCGCTGATCGAAGGCGTTGTCTGGAACAAGAATTTTGGTCTGCAGGACGGGCTGTTCGCAACCACGCTCGGCGCGCCGTTGAAGGATTTCGCCGGTTCGATCGTCGTCCACGCGTTTGGCGGCTGGGCAGCCCTGGCGGCCGTTCTGCAGCTCGGTGCCCGCATTGGCCGCTATGACCGTGGCCGTCCGATCAGCCCACCGCCATCATCGATCCCGTGGTTGGCGATGGGATCGTGGCTGCTGTGCATCGGCTGGTTCGGGTTCAACGTCATGAGCGCACAGAGCCTCAAGGCGATCTCGGGCCTCGTCGCCATGAACTCGCTGATGGCGATGGCCGGCGGCATACTTGCTGCACTTTTCGCAGGCCGGAACGATCCGGGCTTCGTCCATAACGGTGCGCTGGCCGGTCTCGTCGCGGTCTGCGCCGGGTCCGACGTCATGCATCCGCTCGGGGCTTTGGCAACCGGCGCGGTCGCCGGCGTCGTGTTCGTGCAAATGTTCCAGATCTCGACCAACAAGTGGCAGATCGACGATGTGCTCGGTGTATGGGCGCTGCATGGCCTATGCGGCCTGTGGGGCGGCATCGCCTGCGGTATCTTCGGTCTGACAGCACTTGGCGGATTGGGCGGCGTCACGTTCGCCTCGCAGTTTGTTGGATCGGTCGGCGGTGCGGCGTTCGGCTTTATCGCCGGAACCATCGTCTACAAGGTCGTGGATATGCTGTTCGGGTTCCGCATGTCGCCGGATGATGAGCGCATGGGTGCAGACCTCGCCATCCACAAAATTGGCGCCAACCCGGAAGACGATGTCCGGATGGGGCGGATGTAAGCAGCATTAAGCAGTCCGCCGGATAATGCTCAGTCTCAGCCTATGAGCGCCATTGTTTCGCCGAATCCTGCGCGGTTGGATAGCCGGGGGTTTGGCGCGCCGGGGGAATTGAGCTGAAAACGCAAACGGCAGTAGCTGGTGGTGTGGCAAGCGCGGCGGTTGTTTCGCTGGCCTTCGCCTATGCGTATTTTGCGCATGATGGAACAGACGCTGCGTCTCAGAATTCTGTGCCGGTCGTTCCAGCCGCACTTATGCAAGCCCAAACGCAGCACGCGCCCGATCGGGCGCTCAGCAATACAACGTCGCTAACGCGGGCGCTGCAAATGGAGCTGTCGCGCGTCGGCTGTTATGAAGGCCCAGTCAATGGAGTGTGGACGGCGGGATCGCGCGCGGCGATGACGGCGTTCAACGACAAGGTCAACGCCAAACTGCCGGTTGCGCAGCCGGACAATATTCTGCTGAGCCTCGTCAAGGCGCATCCAAAGGTGGTTTGCGGGTTGGTTGAGGTTGCTGCGGTATCGCCAGCGCACCCGCCTTCGCCCCCCGCGGCCGCAGCATCGGATGCGATTGCGACATTGATCTCCCGAAGCCCTCAGCCAGAGCCGGGCGCTGAAAAGCCGCGAACCGAAGCGGTGCCAGCCACGACCGAGACTATTTCCGGTTCGAGCGGAGACTCCTCAACGGATAATGCTGGAAGAGTGGCGGAAGTGACGCCGCTCGATTCAAAGCGCGACGAAGCCGGGGCTAGCACGATTTCGAGTGATGCCGCTGGCGCCGCCGCTGCTGCTGCGTCTATCGCGACCGAACCACAAACTCGCGTACGCACGAAAGCCCGCAAGTACAACAGCCGGTTGAAACCCATACACGCCAAATCCCGGCCGCCGAAATTCGTGCGGTCGCTGATCAGAAGCATGAAGAAGAGCTTTGCAGGACTTGGGTTCTAGCAGGCATAAAGTGCCGCTCTCCGGCAAATCCGATAAATGCGGGAACCAATTCGCTAACGACGCGTTGCTAGCCGTTGTCGGGGTCGCGCATCCGCGCGGGCAGCGACTTATCGAACGTTCCTGGAGGGACTCATGGCTATCGAAGCGCTCATTCTCCTGCTAGTCATCGGCGCGATTGCCGGATTTCTGGCCGGGCTCATTGTCAAAGGCTACGGCTTTGGCACCGTTGGCAACATCGTCGTCGGCATTGTTGGTGCCTTCCTTGGCGGAGCACTTCTCCCGCGTCTCGGATTCTTTGCCGGTGGAGATATCGTCGGACAAATAATCGTCGCGACGATCGGCGCAATCATCCTTCTGGTTTTGATTGGCGTTGTTCGCCGGGTCTAATTTTCAACACTCGATTCTATAACTCAATGGGGCTTGCGGCAACGGTTGCCCCATTTGCTTGCTTGCCAAATGTGGACGCGGAAGGTGAGAGGCGCTATCGGCTGTCGATGGTGTTTTGGGACCGGGCCGCATGTCTTTCACTTATTTGCTCACTTCGCTGACATCCGGCGCGGTTGTGTCGCCGTTCACAGAACTGCGCCGGTTGCTCGACGGCATCGCGCCGGGGCACGCAAAACCGATCGAGCTGACCATCGGCGAGCCGCGCGAGGCCATGCCGGACTTCATTGCGGCGAAGCTCAACGAGGCGGTAAGCCTCTGCGGCAAATATCCGCCGATCCGTGGCACTGACGAATTGCGCAACGCCATCGCAGGCTGGCTGGCGCGACGCTACGTGATTCCTGGCGGCGTTGATCCGAACTGTGAAATTCTCGTGCTCAATGGTTCCCGCGAAGGGCTGTATTTCGCCTGTCTGCCAGCGATGGGCCGCAAGTCCGCGAAGGGCCGGCCTGCGATCCTGATGTGCAATCCGTACTACTCGGCGTACATCGCCGGTGCGATTGGTGTTGGCGCCGAGCCCGTGTTTCTCAACGCAACGAAGGCCACCGGCTTCCTGCCCGATCTGGACGAGATCGCGCGCGACGAAGACCTGTTGGCGCGCACGGCAGCGCTGTTCATCTGCTCGCCTGCGAACCCGCAAGGTGCGGTCGCGTCCCGCGATTACATCCTGAAAGCGCTGAGGCTCGCCCGCGCACACGACTTCATGCTGTTCCTCGACGAGTGCTATTCGGAAATTTACACGAAAACAGCGCCTGTCGGCGGGCTGGAAGTTGCGGCGACAACGCCCGAGCGGTTCAAGAATCTGGTCGTCTTCAATTCACTGTCGAAGCGCTCGAACCTGCCCGGCTTGCGATCGGGTTTTTGCGCGGGCGATGCTGCGTTCCTCGCGGCCTATGCCGAGATCCGCAACATGTGCGCCCCGACCGTGCCCGGGCCGGTGCAACACGCCTCTGCCGCAGCCTGGTCGGATGAGGCCCACGTGGATGCCTCACGGACGGCATACCATGAAAAATTCTCCATTTCAGACAGGGTGTTAGGCCAGAACTTCGGTTATGCACGGCCCGCTGGCGGATTCTGCCTTTGGCTCGATATGAGCCAAGCGGGGAGCGGCGTAGACGCGGCGGTAACCTTATGGAAACGCGCAGGCGTCAAGGTGATACCCGGTCGCTTTCTGGCCCAGACCGGGCGTGACGGAACCAACCCTGGCGCAGACTATGTGCGCGTCGCGTTGGTTCAGGACCCCGCAACGATCCGGGAAGCGCTCGAACGCACGATGTCCGTGCTGCGTTGAAAAGAGTTCGTTCGCGCTAATGTCACTGGATACGCGGGGCATTGATCCGCGACGGCTGCTGCCGCAGTCGTTGGAGGACCGGCTTCTGGGCTGGTTGAGCCGGCTAGGAGGGTTAGCTCTCCTCGCGGGCGTTGGCGTGCTATGGCTGAGCCTCGCTACGTGGTCGCTGACAGACCCGAGCCTGACGCACGCGACGGCTACCGAGCCGCGCAACATCCTCGGTCCCTTGGGGGCCATCGTTTCCGATTTAATGCTGCAAACGCTTGGCTTCGCCGCAGTCCTCGGACTGCTCGCGCCGCTCATTTGGGGTCTCGGGCTTATTCGCGATCGCCGTCTCGATGCTGGCCGCGTTAAACTCGGGTTTTATCCGCTGTCCGTCTTAGCACTTGCTGGCGCGCTGGCTGTGTTTCCGACGTTGGCTAGCTGGCCGCTACACCACGGCTTCGGCGGCGCGCTCGGCGACGGGCTATTCAAGCTGACATCGAAGCTGTTCGCGATTTTGAACGACGAGCGCGCCGACCTTGCCGCAGGCGTGCTGCTTAACGCGATTGCGTTCGCAATGTTCGCGAAAAGCACCGGCTTCGATATCGACGCAGCTACGAAGGCTTTTTCCCTGAAGATCAAAACTTCAGCGGAAGCGCGCAGGGCCGCCCGCGATGCAGACGTTAGCGGCGAAGACGTGCAATCAGAGCACGCGGGTTGGTGGGGCAGATCGCGCAAGGCCTCATTACTCGCAGCGTCCGCGAACCCGTATGGTGCGGCCGCTGGGTTGGCCGTGCCGCCCGACGTCAATCCACCGCCGCACCAATGGACGGCTAATGCGCGCTATCCGCATTTGCACACCTACATGCAGCAGCCTGTTGCAACGTACGGATCAGATATTGGTCCACGCCGCGACTATTCGCTGCAAAATGCCGATCGCGCATTCGCCGGCGATTTCACCGCCGCAGATTTAGACACTCAAGGGACGCCTTTTGGCAGCTTGAGCATTGATGGCCGCGCAACTGAAGGCGATCCGCCACAACACCGAGGCCGCGGGTTCGATGTCAGCACCGACGCCGCCAGCCGTGCGATTGCCGCACGGTTCGCGCCTGGTCATCCGGAACAAGCAGGCCCTGTGGCACTGGCCAAAGCGGCGTTAGTTGAGAAAGCCGCCGGGATGCTGGGCGGCGTGCCGCTTCGAAAGGGCCAACCGGGCTGGACTCGCCCATCACTCAATCTTTTGAAGCGAGCTGCCGCCGCGAAACCCGGGCCAGAGTTCACGCAGACGGTGATGCGCGGCAATGCGCGCTTACTCGAGGATGTGCTAAACGATTTCGGCGTCAAGGGCGAGGTCAAGGACATTCGTCCCGGCCCGGTCGTGACGCTGTATGAACTCGAACCTTCGCGCGGCACCAAATCGTCGCGCGTGATCGGTCTCGCAGACGATATCGCGCGCTCGATGAGCGTCGCCAGCGTCCGTGCCGCCGTTGTGCCAGGCCGCAACGCGATCGGCCTCGAGTTGCCGAACATCCGGCGCGAACCCGTACTGCTGCGCGAAATGTTCGAGTCTGACATCTACAAGAACTCCGACGCCGCGCTACCGATTGTGCTGGGCAAAGCCATCGGTGGCGAGCCGGTGGTGGCCGATCTCGCACGCATGCCGCACCTATTGGTCGCTGGCACTACCGGCTCGGGTAAATCCGTCGGCATCAACGCCTTCGTGCTGTCGCTGTTGTACCGCCATGCGCCGGAAGACTGCCGCCTGCTGATGATCGATCCGAAAATGCTGGAGTTGTCGGTTTATAATGGCATTCCGCATTTGCTGACACCAGTCGTGACCGATCCGGCGAAGGCCGTCGTCGCCCTCAACTGGGCCGTCATTGAAATGGAAGAGCGTTACAAGCGCATGGCGTCGCTGTCGGTTCGCAACATCGACGTGTTCAACAACAGAGTCAGGAATGCCAAGAAGCGCGGCGAGATGCTGTCGCGCACGGTGCAAACCGGATTCGACAAAGCCGGGCAGGCCGTGTTTGAGAATCAGAAGTTCGAACTTGAACCGCTGCCGCACATCGTCATCGTTGTCGATGAGTTCGCCGATCTGATGAGCGTCGCAGGTAAGGACGTCGAAGGCGTCGTGCAGCGGTTGGCGCAAATGGCACGCGCGGCCGGTATTCACTTGATCATGGCGACGCAGCGACCGTCGGTTGATATCATCACCGGTACGATCAAAGCCAACTTCCCGACGCGCATTTCGTTCAAGGTCACATCGAAAATCGACAGCCGCACAATTCTGAACGAACAGGGCGCCGAGCAGCTGCTGGGCCAAGGCGATATGCTGTACTCGACCGGCGCGGGGCAGATCATGCGCGTTCATGGTGCCTTTGTGTCGGACGAAGAGGTCGAGGCGATCGCGGAGTCGTTGCGCCGCCAGGGCACGCCGAAGTATGTCGATGGCATTCTCGATGCGCCGCAAACAGCAGAGACCGCGAGTGGGGAGCGCGAACCAAGCGAAGCCGATCTCTACGACCGCGCCGTCGCGATTGTGCTGCGCGATCACAAGGCCTCGACGAGCTACCTGCAACGGCGCCTATCGATTGGCTATAACCGCGCCGCCGACCTGATCGAGCGCATGGAGCGCGAAGGCTTGATTTCGCCGGCCAATGCGGTCGGAAAACGCGACATCCTGGTTGCTGGTGGCGGCACGGCCGACGCGGCATAAGGCGGAGCAGGGCGATGCCTTGTTTCCACTGTGGCGCTCGCGTATGGGACGCACTGTGCCAGGCTTCAACTGTATCGAGTGCCCTGGTCTCGACGTAATCTTTGCAGACATCATATACCGTACGAAGCCGCCAGATTCGCGGCCAAATGGCGGGCCGGTGGGGGCACCATGGAACGAAAAATGACAATCTGCGTGAGAACGTTTGCAGTTGCCGCCGCGATGCTATGGAGCGGCGTCGCGCTTGCCGAAGACCCAAAGCCTCAGCCCGCGCCCGCTGCTGCGGCACCAAGTGCAGCAACGCCCGCGCCCGCCGCTGCCGATGCACCGGCTAAGGCCGCCCCTGCGGCTCAAACGCCGCCAGTTGTCGACGGCTGGCAGGCTGAGAAAGACGCCGGTGGTGTAACGCTCGATGAAACGCAGTCCGAGGTTGTAAAGAAAGTCAGCGGCTACTTCGGCACTCTCAAGAGCCTGAAGGGCGCTTTCGTCCAGACCGGCGCCGACAAAAAGCGCATGAAAGGCAAGTTCTTCGTCAAGCGGCCAGGCCGATTTCGCTTTGACTACGCGCTGCCCTCAAAGCAGGTCATTGTTTCTGATGGCGAGTACTTGGCCATTCAAGATCTTGACCTGAACAACGAGGATCGGGTCGCACTCGATCAGACGCCATTCCGCCTGCTTTTGCGCAAGGATGTCGATCTCTTGCGCGATGCGCGCATCATCGAAGTCCAGCAGGCCGAAGACCTGATTGTCGTGGCCTTGCAGGACAAAAGTCCGGACACGCCTGGCAAAATCCGCCTGTTCCTCAGCACAAAGCCTAGTCTTGAACTGAAAGAATGGGTGACTACAGACGCCCAAGGGCTCGACACTCGGGTGGAGGTTTCCGACGTCGTCAACGGGGAAGAAATGGACGTAAATTTGTTTAAAATTCAAGCGCTTGGGCCGAAACACGGAACACCTTGAGAGGCTAAAAACCGGCAAATCAGGGTGTTGCGGTTATGACGCGATGCAATACCGGAGCTGGGGATAAATTTGGATAACCGATCACGTTTTCGTGATGTGTGCACGCAACCCCTATTGAATTCTTACGGCCTGCGCTTAAATCATTTTTATGCAGGTGGCGTCACCCTGTATTCGGTAGTGCCCCCCGTCTAACCGAAGACGCCGCCTCTGGTACCGGCTTCCCTCCCGGTACCGGCGCGTAAGCGCAAATCGCGCCCAGTTCCTCCCCCCGGAACTGGGCGCACCCTTTTCTGGGCCCCTTTGTTCCTGAATCTCCGGCCGATACGCGAAAGCTTAGTGCACGGCCTCGGCGTGCGCGTCTGCAAACGGTGCACGCGCTACGTGTTCAATACCGGCGATATCAGCAAGGGCCTGATCAACGGCCTGAATTTCAGACGCTAACCGCGACAGCCGCGCTGCAATCTGTTGCGTCAGATGCTCGGCCAAGCGTGGATCGTCGGCCATCTGCGCGTGCATTTCAGAACGCGACAGCCGCAACGCTTTGACAGTCCCGCGCGCAATGATGGTTGCCGAGTGCACGGTCTCGATCAGCATTGCGAGTTCACCGATGATCGCGCCTTCAGGAACGGGCTCTGCCGCAGCTCCAGATTCAAGTCCTGTTGTGCGCACCGCGTCGCCTGAGATGATGACGATGGCCGCGTCACCGGCCTGATCTTCTTCGATGATGACATCACCCGGCCGGTACACGATGCGATCGGCACGCCGCACGATCTCTGTGATCTGCAACGGCCTCAAGCCCTTGAACAAGGGCAAAAAAAGAAATGGTTTGACGAGGGCATCGATCGCCATCGGCCGCACTCCGTTCGAATCGGCTTGAGAAATCTGGAACGCGAAAAGACGCACTTGGCCCACATGCATGCGGCAAGGCTCAAACGCTAGTGACGCCACAGATCATATCAATGCGCCCCGGTCCAGTTGGGGTGTGGACGGCGCGGGGACAGACTTGGAAAACACACGCAAAGTCGTCAAACGTGTTGATATCGTGCGTTACGGCGCAAGTTTATAGCCGCCACTTTCGGTGATCAGCAGTTCGGCGTTCGAAGGATCTTTTTCGATTTTCTGGCGCAAGCGATAAATATGCGTCTCAAGCGTGTGCGTCGTCACGCCGGCGTTGTAGCCCCAGACCTCATGCAGCAGCACGTCGCGCGAGACGACCTTGTCGCCCGACCGGTAGAGATACTTGAGGATCGAAGTTTCTTTTTCCGTAAGCCGGATCTTGCTGCCGGTCTGGTCGACGAGAAGCTTGGATGCCGGCTTGAACGTGTAGTGACCGATGGCGAAAATCGCGTCTTCGCTTTGCTCGTGCTGGCGAAGTTGAGCGCGGATTCGGGCCAGCAGCACCGCGAATTTGAAGGGTTTTAGCACGTAGTCGTTGGCGCCGGCGTCAAGGCCGAGGATCTGGTCGGCGTCGGATGTGTTGCCCGTCAGCATGACGATCGGGGTCTTGAATCCGGATTTACGCAATTGCTTGACTGCTTCGCGGCCGTCCATATCCGGCAAGCCAACGTCGAAGACGACGAGATCGAAGCGGCCGGACTTGGCGGCTTCTATGCCCTTGGTCGCGGTGTTGGCTTCAGCGACCTCGAATTCATCATGAAGAACGAGCTGATCCTTCAGAGAGGTGCGGAGATCTTCGTCGTCGTCGACGAGTAGCACCTTTCGGGCCGTGCTCATGTCAATGGGCTCCAAATCGCGGCGGTGGCGTGCAGAGATCTAGCAAAGCAGTTGGCGCCAACATAGGGTTTAGGGCTTCGGAGACAAGAGGGTTTGCATGTCCGTCAGGCCGGCCGCTAAGGCAAAGCCGCATGTGGTGATTAAAATTCGCAGCATAAGCGCCGCGCGCCGCACCGGCAGGATCGAGCTTGGTCCGCTGCGATTTGCCTGCGCGCTCGGGCGCAGCGGCGTTCGCGCCATCAAACGTGAAGGCGATGGAGCTACGCCGCGCGGCCGTTTTGGGTTGGCCCGCGTCCTCTACAAGCCCGATGCCGTTGCAAGGCCGCGCACGGGACTTCGCGTCGCGCGAATCCGCAGCGATGACGGCTGGTGTGACGACGCCAAGGACGGTAACTACAACCGTCCCGTACGCCATCCTCATCGAACCAGCGCCGAACGCTTGTGGCGCGACGACGGGCTGTACGACTACGTTGTGGTTATTGGCCATAACCAGCGCCCGCGCATCAAAGGCCGGGGCAGCGCCATCTTCATGCATGTCGCCAGGCCCGGATTTCAGCCGACAGAAGGCTGCATCGCTCTGGCGCGCAAAGATCTCGCACGTCTACTTGCGCGGCTTGGACCGCGGAGCAAAATCAGCATCTCAGTGTGACTAGGTTAGAGAAAACAAAAATGGCCCGAACGCTTCGCGGCGCCGGGCCAAGTTTTGAGCACATCTAGGGAAGATGCGTGCTCGGGAGGCGTCTAGCGGCGAGCAGTCCGAAATGCTGGACCGCTCGCCGCAAATTTCAAGTTCAGTAGTTGTAGGCCCGCTCGCCATGGTCGGTGATGTCGAGACCTTCGCGTTCCTTGTCCTCGATGGGACGCAGACCGACGATGATATCGACAAGCTTGAACAGGATTACCGAGCCGATGCCGCTCCACAGCAGGGTCATGCCGACGGCCTTCGCCTGCGCCGTCAACTGGAACACCATGTCGTAGGTGCCGACTGCGAGTTCACCCGGCTTCGAGATGTAGTCCGGGATACCGGCGCCGCCCCACTCCGGATTGACGAGCAAGCCGGTCGCAAGGGCGCCGATGACTCCGCCGACGCAGTGGACCCCGAAGACGTCGAGGCTATCGTCGTAGCCCATGGCGCTCTTGATGCCTGAGCAGAAGACGAAGCAGACCGGGCTGACGACAAGGCCGAGTACGATCGACCCCATGACGCCTGCGAAGCCGCAAGCCGGCGTAATCGCAACCAGACCCGCAACCACGCCTGAGGCGAGGCCGAGAGCCGACGGTTTGCCCTTGGCGATCCACTCGACGATCATCCACGACAGTGCCGCAGCGGCCGTGCAGATGAACGTGTTGATGAACGGCACGCCGGCAAAGGCGTTGGCTTCGAGGTTTGAGCCGACGTTGAAGCCGAACCAGCCAACCCACAGCAGGGCAGCGCCGATCATGCACATCGTCAGGGAGTGCGGAGGCATGGCTTCGCGGCCGTAGCCAATGCGCTTGCCAAGGATCATGCAACCGACGAGGCCCGCGATACCGGCGTTGATGTGAACGACGGTGCCGCCCGCGAAGTCGAGCGCGCCCCAGCCGAAGACCTTGCCGACGTCCGCGGATACGGCATCCATGGCCGCCTGCGCCGCTGCTTTGCCGTCAGCACTGGCTTCTGCCAAGGCCTTTGCAGCATTGCCGAACGCATCCGGGCCGCCCCAGTACCAAACCATGTGGGCGATCGGGAAGTAGATGCAGGTTACCCAAAGGGCCATGAAAAGCAGAATGGCCGAGAACTTCATGCGTTCTGCCACAGCGCCAAGAATGAGTGCCGGCGTGATGCATGCGAACGTCATCTGGAAGACGATATAAACGTATTCCGGAATGTAGACGCCGTTCGAGAACGTCGCCGCGACAGTCGTCGAGTCGACGCCTTTGAGGAACGCTTTCGAGAAGCCGCCGACGTAAGAGTTCAACTCGCCGCCGTTCGTGAACGCCATAGAGTAGCCGTACATCACCCAGATGATTGCCACGAGGCAAAGTGTGGCGAAGACCTGCATGAACATCGACAGCATGTTCTTCGTGCGCACCAGGCCGCCGTAGAAAAGCGCGAGGCCAGGCACCGTCATTAGCAACACGAGAACCGAACAGATCATCATAAAGGCCGTGTCGCCTTTGTTCGGCACCGGCAATGCTTGTGCAGCGGCCGCAGCAGGTGCCGCTGCAGCTGCGGCATCGGCCGCCGGTGCTGCTGCCTCCTGCGCAAGTGCTGGATCGACGAACAGCGATAACGCACCGAAGGCCCCCAAGACCCCCGCAGTGCGCGCTAGAGTTCGAAACGTCATGTTGTGTGCTCCCTGATTTAGTCGAACGAGGTACAGTGGAAGATCAAAAATGTCCTAGAGCGCGTCGTCGTCAGACTCGCCCGTCCGGATGCGCACGGTGTGCTCGATGCTCGACACGAAAATCTTGCCATCGCCGATCTGACCGGTCTTGGCGGCGCGCTGGATGGCAGCGAGCGCCTTGTCGACTTGGGCGCCTGGAACGACGACCTCGATCTTGATCTTCGGCAGAAAGCTCACGGCGTACTCGGCGCCGCGATAGATTTCCGTATGCCCCTTCTGGCGTCCGTAGCCCTTAACCTCGGTCACGGTCATGCCTTGCAAGCCGAGGTCGGTCAGCGCGGACCGCACCTCCTCGAGCTTGAAGGGTTTAATGACTGCAGTGATGAGCTTCATGGGAGCCCCCCTCTTTCTCATTTTCCGGGTGGTACCGGATGTCCAATCGATGATCCCGCCACCACGCGGGCGAACGGACTCGGCTGGGTGAGAGTCAAGACGCGTGCCAGAGCCGCGATTTAGTCTCAATACATTGATTTACCTGCACAAAAATTGTCATGCGGCAGTGCAGCGATCGCTGCTGGCGGCAATTCGTGCACGAAAAGTAAGCAATTGTGGTCGATTGCTGGTTATTTGAGCATGAACGCGGTGTCGCGCTTGCGCATCAGACCTTCCTGCACCGCAGAGGCCACCAGACGCCCCTGCCGGTCATAGATGGCGCCGCGGCAGTAGCCCCTGGCACCGAACGCGGTCGGGCTATCCTGGGCGTAGAGCAGCCAATCATCAGCCCGGAACGGCCTATGGAACCACATGGCGTGATCGAGGCTCGCCAGCTGCACGTCGCGGTCGAACAGCAGTTTGCCGTGGGCGACGAGGGCTGTGTCGAGAAGTGTGAAATCGGAGGCATAGGCGAGCACGGCGCGGTGCATATGCTCGTCATCGGGCAGCGGGCCGTTGGCTTTCAGCCAAACGGCTTGCTGGGCCGGGCGCGGATCCCGGCTGGCGTACCGGCTGGCATCGACGATGCGGACGTCGATCGGATGCTCGCGATTCCAATAGGCCTGCATGTTTTCCGGCAGTTTGGTCATCATCTGCTGGACCAGCTGCTTGATGCTCGGCAGCTCTTCAGGCGGCGGCACGGCGGGCATGGTGGATTGGTGGTCGTAGCTGCCTTCGGCCTTGTGGAACGAGGCGCTCATCGCGAAAATCGCCCGGCCATGCTGGATTGCCTTGACGCGCCGGGTCGTAAAACTGCCGCCGTCGCGGATGCGCTCGACATCGTAGACAATCTCGGCATTGGGGTCGCCGGCGAGCAGGAAATAGCCGTGCATCGAATGCATGGCGCGGCCCGCCTCTACCGTTTGGGCCGAAGCGGAGAGTGCTTGGCCCAACACCTGTCCGCCGTAGACGCGCTGCCAGCCCTCACTGCCGCGCATGCCGCGAAACAGGTTGTCCTCCAGGCGTTCTAGCGTCAAAGCCTCGAGGAGTTTGGCGAGTGCGGCGCCGGATGCGGCGTCAGCGGCTGTCATGAAGGCCTCTTCCCGGTAATCACGTCGAATGAACCGGCGACAGTGGGCGCGGAGGGCGGTTAAACTGTCAAGGTGCGAGCGTGCGGCGACTTTGCCGCGTCTTGGATCACGAGAGGCTGACGGTGACAATACCGGTGTTGCGGTTTGACGTTGCGATCTCAGGCGGTAGTTTCGCCGGCCTGGCGTTGGCGCGCGGGCTGTCACAAGCGCTTGGTCCCGATGTGCGCATCGCGATCATTGATCGTGTTCAAACTCCTGACGTGGCCAAATCTGACAGCCGTGCCTTCGCGATCTGGGCTGGCGCCAAGACCGTCCTCGAAGGCCTCGGCGTGTGGGGCAGTATCGCCGCTGATGCCGAACCGATGACGTCAATCGAGATCAGCGATTCTGCCCGCGACGATGGCGTAAGACCAACGCGGCTGACCTACGATGCCGTGACCGCTGACGGCCGTGCTGCCGCCCACATGGTTCCAAGTTCGGCACTATATCGGGCGCTTTATAGATCGGTGGCAGACGACCCGGCCGTAACCTGGGTCGCGCCGGCCGAAACAACCGGTCTGGCACTTGGCGATTTTTCGGCGGACGTGACGCTCAGCGACGGCCGCATCATTTCCGCGTTGCTCGTCGTTGCCGCCGAGGGGCGGCACTCGAAGCTGCGCGATGCTGCTGGAATCAAAACCGTCGGCTGGGGCTACGATCAAACCGGCATCGTCGCGACCGTGCAGCTCGAGCACCCGCATGGCGGCGTCGCCATTCAGCATTTCCTGCCCGGCGGGCCGTTTGCGGTTCTGCCGCTAAAAGACAACAATGCCTGTATCACGTGGAGCTGTGCGAAAGCCGAAGCCGAGCGCGTTATCGTGCTCGACGACGCGGCATTTCTGGCCGAGCTCGATCACCGTATCGGCGGCCGCTTCGGCGCGATTACTCTTGCCGGGGCCCGCCAATCTTGGCCACTCGATCTCAAAATCGCCCGTGACCTGACGGCGCGCCGCTTCGCGCTGGTCGGCGACGCGGCGCACGGCGTGCATCCTGTTGCTGGCCAAGGCGTCAACCTGGCGCTGCGCGATGTTGCGGCCCTGGTCGAAGCGCTGACGGACGCGGCGCGCTTGGGGCTCGATCTCGGCCATGCGCCCGCGCTCGAACGTTATGCGCGCTGGCGGCGCTTCGATTCAACGATGTCGGCAACGCTCTATGACGGGCTCAACCGCGCGTTCAGTATCGACAATGCCGTGCTGCGCGCTGGGCGCGGTGCTGGCCTCGGCCTGCTCGACTCAATTCCTGCGTTGAAGGCGATGATCGTCGAGGAAGCGGCCGGGTTGACAGGCGACGTGCCGAAACTGGCGCGCGGCGAAGTGGTTTAGTTGTCCGCTTCATCGTCATTTGCGGGCTCTTGGTCACCGACCATAACGGGCCTTACGACCACCACGCGCTTTGCCGCCAGATCGACTTCCGGCACGTTGGCGTTCGTGAACTGTACGTATTCGGTTGCCGTGCCGCCCGTGAGTTCAATTTCCAGCAAATCGCCGGCACCGAAATTCTGAACCGCGACGACGCGACCGATCAGGGTTCCGTCCGGCGCCTCCGCCGCTAGGCCGATCAAGTCGGCGTGGTAGTATTCGGTATCATCGGTCGCTGGCAGTTTGCTCCGCTCGACATACAGCTCCTGACCGCGAACAGCTTCCGCGCCGTTGCGGTCGGTGACGCCATCAAGCCGTGCGACGACACCCTTGTCCGTCACGCGCACGATGCGCAGCTTGAAGGACTTGGTCCCGGCAGCGTCCGTCAGGGGTCCATAGGCGGCAATGGCCGCTGGCTCGCCTGTAAACGTGCGCACAAGGATGTCGCCGCGGATGCCGTGAGCACCCGTAATCTGTCCAAGCAGGATGCGGTGCGGTTTGGATTGGTCAGTCATCGTTTCGTGATGCCCTGTGGGCGTCAACGGGGCAAGGGGCCGAGATAGGAGACCTCGATTTCAATCGCTTCACCAGCAACTTCGACAATGGACTTTTGCCGGTCGGCGCTCGCATCGAGCAGCCCCGTTAATGGCAGTGCCGCACCCTCTGGTCCGGCGATCAATCCGGTGATTAACACGCCGTCCGGCGGTATCTGGACGGTCATCTGGATGCGCGCCGCGTAATCCTGTGCGGTGCTGCCATCGTGGCCAAGGTACAATCCGCCATGACCATCTGAGCCAAGGATGCGACCGTCTCGAACGCTGGCGACGAAGTGATCGCAAACACGTTCGGCGTGTCCAATCGTGCAGCATACAACCTGATAGATCCCGTCGCGGAACACTGCGACCTGCCTTTCGCGGCAAATGTCCAAAATTTGGACCAGTCGCGCAGTCTACCCAATTCTCGGGCCAGCAGACTTCGCAGACGCAACAAGCCTCCCCGCATAAACGCCGGGAGGCTTGTTGGCATGGCTATCGAATGCTCAGCTTACGCTGCCTCGCCCTTGGCGGCTTCAGCGGCCTTCGCAGCCTTTTCGGCGGCAGCAGCGGTACGCTCCTGAGCCTTCTTCTTCGGCTTGGCCTTGATTGGGTTGTTGAGCGCCGTACGCTTGGCGAGGCCGGCGCCGTCAAGCAGACGCAGCACGCGGTCGGTCGGCTGGGCGCCGACGCCAATCCAATGCTTGACGCGTTCGGCGTTGAGCTTCACGCGCTCGGGATTGTCCTTTTTGAGCATCGGATCGAAGGTGCCGATCTGCTCGATGTAACGGCCGTCGCGCGGGCTCGTGCCGTGGGCCACGACAACGTAGTAATAGGGGCGCTTCTTGGCGCCGCCGCGGGACAGTCTGATCTTCACTGACATTGCTAGTGGTCTCCTGGTTGATTGATGCGTTGTAATTCTTCTGAGCCGTTACTTCTTCTTTCCGGGAAATCCCGGGAACTTCGGAAACCCGCCGCCGAGACCTGGCAGGCCTTTGGGCAGTCCACCGCCAAGCCCGGAAAGGCCCTTGGGTAAGCCGCTGGAAATGCCTTGCGCTAATTGTTCTTTGACATCGGCGGGGAGCTGTTCCAGCGCCTTTGGATCGAGCTTGCCCAACTCGTCTTGCATGGCCGCCATTTCGGCTTCGCTTGGAGCCGCACCCGTGTTGCCAAGGAAGCGGTTCAGCATGCCTTTGTTGCGGCCCATGGTTTTCATCATGTCCGCCATCTGGCGATGCATTTTGATGAGTTTGTTGATCTCTTCGACCTTGGTGCCCGAGCCTGCCGCGATACGCCGCTTGCGTTTGGCGTCGAGCGCCTTCGGGTTGCGCCGCTCGAACGGTGTCATCGAGCCGACGATGGCGCGCTGATGCACGAGGCTTTTGTCCATACCGGCTTCGTTGATCCGGCCTTTCAGCTTGGCGATGCCGGGCAGCATGCCCATGACGCCGCCCATGCCTCCGAGCTTCTGCATTTGCGCCAGTTGATCGCTGAGGTCCTCGAGGTCGAACGACCCCTTCTTCATTTTCTCGGCAATTTTTGTGGCTTTGGCGACGTCAATCGTCTGCGCCGCTTTTTCGACAAGGGATACGATGTCGCCCATGCCAAGAATGCGGCCGGCAATCCGGCGCGGGTCGAAGTCTTCAAGCGCGTCCCATTTTTCGCCAACGCCGATCAGTTTGATCGGTTTTCCGGTGACGGCGCGCATGGACAGCGCCGCACCGCCGCGCCCGTCGCCGTCGGCGCGCGTCAGCACGATGCCCGTGACGCCGATGTGGCCGTCGAAGGCCTTGGCCGTATTGACCGCATCCTGGCCCGTCAGCGCGTCGGCGACGAGCAGCGTTTCATGGGGGTTGATCGCCCGTTTGATGTCGCGGACTTCGTCCATCAGTTCGTCGTCAACGGTGACGCGGCCGGCGGTATCGTAAAGAACAACGTCGTAGCCGCCGATTTTGGCAGCGTCTTCGGCGCGGCGCGCAATCTGCATCGGCGTCTGCCCGGCGATGATCGGTAGCGTCGCGACACTCGTTTGCTCGCCGAGCACGCGCAGCTGCTCTTGGGCCGCTGGGCGGCGCGTATCGAGCGACGCCATCAGCACTTTTTTGCGGTCGCGGTTGGTGAGGCGGTAGGCGATCTTCGCCGTCGTCGTGGTTTTGCCTGAGCCTTGCAGACCTACCATCAGAATGCCAACAGGCGGCTGGGCTTGCAAGTCAATCGGCGCCGCGTCTGAGCCGAGCATCGCCGTCAGTTCGTCGTTGACGATCTTGACGACCATCTGTCCCGGCGTCACCGAGCGTAGCACTTCTGCACCAACGGCCTTGGCTTTGACCTTGTCGGTGAAGTCCTTGACGACATCGAGCGCGACGTCGGCTTCGAGCAGCGCGCGGCGCACTTCCCGCATCGCCTCGACGATGTCGCTGTCCGTCAGCACACCGCGCCGCGTCAGCTTGTCGAGGACGCCCGAGAGACGTTCTTGCAGCGATTGGAACATCTAGCCTTCGCACAAAATAAAATTGCACCCGGGAGCGCATCGCGCCGCCGGATGTTGACCCCCCTGCCTCCCGGCGCCGTTTCAGGCGTCCATGTGCAAGGCGGCGGCTCTGGGTTTCAGGGCCGACTGGATTGGCTTCGTATGGGGGAAGGGTGCGGGTAAGTCAACCTGCACGGGCGCGGCGTTCCGCCCGCAGTTGCCGCGTCCAAGCCCTTGCTAAGCGGAACACGCGGCGCTGGGTGATCCGCTCATCCGGCGTCAGGCAAATGCAGCCATAACAATAGCCTGGCCGGGACCGGGCGAAGGCGACGCGGAACAGGAGCGCATTGCGGTGCGCTGCACGGACAACCGGTTTGGCCATGTGGCTTTCGCCTCTGTTACCCTGCCGGCGTTAACTTGAGCAGCTTGCCTTCCGCATCATCGTCCGTCAGCACGTAAACGGCACCGTCTGGACCGACGCGGACATCGCGAATGCGTTCCTGCGGTTGGGTGATTATGTGCTCGACCGCTACCACGTTGCCGCTCTCCATGACGAGCCGCTCAAGGACGCCGCCCGAAAGCCCGCCGGCCAGAAGGTTGCCCTTCCAAGCTTTAAACAGGTCGCCGGTGTAGAACGCCAGACCCGACGTGCCGATCGAAGGCTTCCAATAGTAGACCGGTTGCTCCATGCCCGCTTTGGCCGTGCCTTCGCCGATTTTGGCGCCGCTATAGTCGATGCCCCAGGTGATGACCGGCCAGCCGTAGTTTTTTCGGGCTTCAGGCTGGTTGAGCTCGTCGCCGCCCTTGGCGCCGTGTTCGGTCGTCCAGAGCTTGCCCGTCGCTGGATCAATAGCTGCGCCTTGAATGTTGCGATGACCGTAACTCCAGATTTCGGGCAGTTTGCCGTCCTGACCTTTATATGGGTTGTCGTCCGGAATCTTGCCGTCCGGCATGATGCGGATGATCTTGCCGAGATGTGTTTCGAGATCCTGGGCGCTGTCTTTCTGCGACGCTCGCTCGCCAGTTGTGATGAACAGCGCGCCGGTTTTGTCGAACACTAGGCGCGAGCCGTAGTGGTAGGTGCTGGTGATCGCCGGTTCCTGGCGGAAGATGACGATGCCGCCGGCGATACTGCCGCTTTCGCCCTCGAGCGTCAGCTTGGCGCGCGCCACCGCCGTCGCATTGGTAAAGTAGCCGCGCGGTTCCGAGTAACTGAAATAGACGGTGCCTGTCGTCGCGAAATCGGGCGCCAGCAGCACATCGAGCAAACCGCCCTGGCCTTTATTGACGACGTTTGGAAGGCCCTTGACGGGATCGGAGATTTTTCCGTCCGCCGTGATAATCCGCATCTGCCCTGGGCGTTCTGTGACCAGCATGCGGCCATCGGGCAGGAACTGAAGGCCCCAGGGGTTCTTAAGCCCGCCAGCAATCACTTTGACCGATAGTTTGGTTGCCTCAGCCGCAGGCGCATTGGTTTGCACGGCGAATGCTGAGCCAGACCAAGCCAACGCGGCAGCTAACATGGTAACCCCGATCCGCAAACGCCGCATGCAAGCCTCACCCTTATAGATTTCCGGCGAATTGTGTTTTGCCGGTTCCATCGCCATATATGGTGCCATGACGCGCTCCGCCACCATTCCCTTCACCAAAATGAACGGCCTCGGCAACGAGATCGTGGTCGTCGATTTGCGCGCCAGTCAGAAACTCTTCACGCTTGAGGAAGTTTCAGCCATTGCCACCGATCGCTCGTCGCGGTTCGACCAGATGATGGTGCTGCACGCGCCGCAGTCGGCCGGCACAGTGTCGTATGTGCGCATTTATAATGCTGACGGCTCAGAAGCCGGTGCTTGCGGCAATGGCATGCGCTGCGTCGGCTGGCTACTGGCCACGGCATCGAACACCAAGGACTTTAAAGTCGAAACCAAGGCCGGCGTGCTGGATGTACATGTCACCGATCAATTGTCGATCACGGTCGATATGGGAGAGCCGCATTTCGATTGGCAAGACATTCCGCTGGCCGAAGAGTTCCGCGACACGCGCGCCATCGAACTTCAAATCGGCCCGATCGACGATCCGGTTCTACACTCGCCGTCCGTCGTCAATGTCGGCAATCCACACGCGATCTTCTGGGTCGATGACGTGATGGCCTATGACCTCGAGCGCCTCGGACCGATGCTCGAAAACCACCCGATTTTTCCCGAGCGCGCCAACATCTCGCTCGCCGATGTGACGTCACGCGAAACGCTGACTTTGCGGACGTGGGAGCGCGGCGCTGGGTTGACGCTGGCCTGCGGATCGGCCGCCTGTGCGGCGGCGGTCTCGGCAGCCCGCAAAAAACTGACCGGGCGAAATGTCACGGTCACCTTGCCGGGTGGTCCGCTCGACGTTGCTTGGACCGAGACCAACCGCATTTTGATGACCGGCCCGGTTGCTTTCGAGTATGAAGGCAGCATCGATCTGGCGAATCTGATGCGGGTCCCGGTCTCGTGAAGATCGAGGCGAACGCCCTAGTTGATAGCCAAAAAGGCGGCGCTCCGTTGCACGCGAACCAACTCAATTGGTGAACCTCGAGACTCATGTCTGACCCCCGTGTCATTACACTTGGCTGCCGGCTCAATGCCTACGAGTCCGAGGTTATGCGCCGCCATTCCGCCGGCGCCGGGATCGAGAATGCCGTCATCGTCAACACCTGCGCGGTGACGAGTGAGGCCGTGCGCAAAGCAACGCAAACGATCCGCCGTATCCGCCGCGAAACGCCGGACGCGCGCATTATCGTCACAGGCTGCGCCGTTCAAGTAGAGCCCGAGCGTTTCGCGGCAATGGCCGACGTCGATCACGTCATCGGCAATACTGAAAAACTGAGTGCCAGAACGTTCAATAACCTGTTGCGTAAGGAGACCGAGCGCGTTCAGGTGAACGACATTATGAGTGTGCGCGAAACGGCACCGCAGTTGATCGACAGCATCGGCCCGCGCACGCGTGCCATCGTCCAGGTGCAAAACGGCTGCGACCACCGCTGCACCTTCTGCATCATCCCGTTCGGCCGGGGGCCATCGCGCTCAGTGCCTGCGGGCGAAGTTGTTTCTCAGATTCGCCAACTGGTCGATAAAGGCATTCCCGAAATCGTGCTGACCGGCGTCGATATCACGTCATACGGTCCCGACCTTCCGGGTGATATGACGCTCGGCAAGCTGGTGCGCCAGATCCTGAAACATGTTCCGGATATGAAACGGCTGCGCCTGTCCTCGATAGATCAGGTGGAGGCCGACAAAGACCTGATGATGGCGATTGCCGACGAGCCGCGTTTGATGCCGCATTTGCATCTGTCGATGCAATCGGGCGACGATATGATCCTCAAGCGCATGAAGCGGCGGCACACTCGCGCCGATGCCGTGGCATTCTGCACTGAGGCTCGCCGCTTGCGGCCCGGCGTTGTCTTTGGCGCCGATCTGATCGCCGGGTTCCCGACCGAAACCGATGACATGTTCGAGAATTCCCTGAATCTCATCGACGCTTGCGGTCTGACGTTCCTGCATGTCTTTCCGTTTTCACAGCGTAAAGGTACGCCCGCAGCGCGGATGCCACAACTTCCGGGGCACGCCATAAAGGAACGGGCGCAGCGGCTGCGCGCGGCAGGCGATCAGGCGCTTGGCAACTATCTGGCGCAACAGCAAGGGTCACATGTCGAAGTGCTGATGGAAAAGCACGGACGCGGCCGCACACCCGCTTTCGCCGATATCGCAATCGCTGGCGGCGACGCCATCCCGGCCGGGCAATTCATCACCGCCCGTGTTACGCGCAATGAACCTGCGCGCCTCATCGGCGAGGTGGCAGCGTGAGTGTGCCTGAACCCAAACGCAAGGGCCTGATGGGTCGCCTGTTCGGCGGCAAGGGCGATGCACCGCATACCCCAGAGACTTCGGGTGATGAAGCGATCGCGGCTGAAATCCCTGCCGCAGCGGAAAAGCCGCGCGGCTGGTTACAGCGGCTCACATTTGGCCTCAGCAAAACATCCTTGAAGCTGTCGGACGGCATCAGCGGGATTTTCACAAAGCGAAAACTCAACGCCGAAACCCTCAACGATCTAGAGGATTTGCTAGTCCAGTCCGATATCGGCGTTGCCATGGCAGGTCGCATCACGGCGGCGATCTCAAAAGGCCGCTTCGAAAAGGGCATTTCGCCCGATGATGTCCGCGCCATTTTGGCTGACGAAGTCACGCGTGTGCTGGCGCCGGTGGCACGCCCGCTCGTCATCGACAAATCGAAAAAGCCGCATGTCATTATGATGGTTGGCGTTAACGGCACCGGCAAAACGACTACCATCGGCAAGCTGGCAGCTAAGCTTTCGGGCGAAGGTCAAAGTGTTATGCTCGCGGCCGGCGATACGTTCCGGGCGGCGGCAATCGACCAGCTCAAGGTCTGGGGTGAGCGCACGGGCTGCCCCGTTGTCGCACGGGCCGTCGGCTCCGATGCTTCGGGCCTCGCCTATGACGCCCTGCAACAGGCGCAACAGTCTGGCGTAGATGTGCTTTTACTCGATACAGCCGGGCGCTTACAGAACAAGCTGGCACTGATGGAAGAGCTTGAAAAAACTTGCAGGGTCTTGAAAAAGCTCGATCCGAGTGCACCTCATGACGTGATCCTCGTGTTAGACGCGACAACGGGCCAGAACGCGATCTCGCAGGTCGACGTGTTCCGCGAGCGGGCGGGCGTTACGGGGCTTGTCATGACGAAACTCGACGGTACGGCGCGAGGCGGTATTCTGGTGGCGATTGCCGAAAAGTTCGGGCTTCCCGTTCACGCCATTGGCGTTGGCGAGAGTTTGGACGATTTGCAGCCGTTCGAAGCGGCAGAGTTTGCGGTAGCGATTGCACACGGTTGACGAAACCCTGCTCGCGCGGGTATCGGCATGCGTTACGGCCAAGTGATACGGGGAACGGAAACAGAAATGGCGGCGCCGAAACGGTTTTTTCCATTCAATGCCGAGCAGACCGTCAACATTTTGAGCGAGTTCGGTCCGCTCGTCACAATGTTTGTCGTCAACGCGGCCTACGGCATCAATGCCGGCACCTGGGCCCTGCTGATCACGACGGTCATGGCCATCGCCGTCATGTTCTACATGTTCCGGCGGCCGCCGTTCTTTCCACTGATAGCGTCAACAGTGACAATCGTTTTTGGCACGCTGACGCTTGTTACCAACGACCCGATGTGGGTGCAGATCAAGGTGACGATCTTCAATGCCCTCTTTGCGCTGTTCCTGATCGCGGGCCTCGCGTTGAAACGCAATTTCTTCAAGTATGTCTTCGATAAAACGTTCCACTACACCGACGAAGGCTGGAACAAGTTTACCTGGAGTTTCGCGGCCTTCTTCCTGATGACGGCTGTTGCAAACGAATATGTGCGCCTGACTTTCGAGAGCGATCATATTTATCAGTTTCTTGGCCATCAGATGGATGGACTGAATGTCTGGATCCTGTTCAAAATTGCAGTCGTCCTGCCGCTGACAGGGCTTTATGCTTGGGCGATGACGCGCCTGCTGCAGAAGCACCGCCTGCCCGAACCGGCAACAAAGTAAAGGCGCACTAACATCATGGGCGATAACGACGAAAAGGCGGTTGCGGCTGCGGCGCCTGAATTGGATCGCAAGCAGGTTATCAAACTGCTGGTCGAACTCGGCCCCCTCGTCGTCTTCTTTCTCGCAAATTCCCAGCTCGGGATTTTCTGGGGCACGGGCGCCTTCATGGCCGCAACCGTTGTGTCACTGGCCGTGTCGTGGGCCGTGCTTGGCCGCATTCCGACTATGCCGATGGTCACTGCCGTTTTTGTCTTCGTCTTTGGCGGACTGACTCTGTGGCTGCAAGACGATCAGTTCATCAAAATAAAACCGACCATCGTCAATGGTCTGTTCTCCGCAATCCTCGCTGGCGGATTGCTGTTGGACAAGATTTTCCTCAAAGTTGTTTTTGGCGACGTTATGCGGCTGACGGAAGCAGGCTGGCGCAAACTGACCGTCCGCTGGTCCCTGTTTTTCCTCGTACTCGCCGGTCTGAATGAAGTCGTCTGGCGATCCTTCTCGACCGATTTCTGGGTCAGCTTCAAAGTATTCGGCATCATGCCACTGACGATGGCATTCGCCATCGCTCAGGTCGGATTGCTTAAGCGCTACGAACAGTCGTGATAGTATTTCATTGTGTGCGATACTTCGACATTTGAAGGAGATGTCAAATATTGCTCAGCCAACGTCAAATGGAAATCCATTGCTTTAAGGTTTTATTAGCGGCGTAGTTCAAATTCTCTAGACCTCGGTTGCTGACTGGTGTTTTCTTATAGGAACATGATTTCTATTTCGGCGTTGATGGCTGGTGAACTGCGCAACATTGAGGCTGGGCCGATCGGCACTTGGAGCATTGGCTGCAAGCGCAATTCGTACCCAATTTGAAAATACCTAGGACACCACATGGCACGTGATTCAGCTTCAAGCCGCTTGGAGCGCTCACCCCTGCATCTCTTGCACAGGGCCGGGCAATGCGCGGCGGAAATCTTTCAAACCGAGCTTGGTTCGGGCGATCTGACCCCGCGTCAGTTCGCGGTGCTGGTGACTGTTTCGCAAAATGAGGGTCTCAGTCAGACCCACTTGGTTGAGCGAACCGGAATCG
>JANNSR010000168.1:0-7615 GCA_031402935.1 Hyphomicrobium sp.
TATCATGTGGCCTGTCATGAGGCAGGTGGAGGCAGCGGAATATGCAGTGTGTGGTCGAGGCCGCACGCCGGGCAGTTCAATTCATACCACTCGGCGTAGGGCCGCGCCGAACGATCGGCGATGGTCAGATCCGCTGTGCCGCAGACCGGGCACGTTACGGCCACGCCGGGCGCCGTCCGCCACGCTGCGATGGCCTCAAGCGCCGCCTTGATCCGTTCGGGCGGTAACGACTGGCCCACCTCAGTGGCCCTCGAACGACATCAAGGCATGGCTGTCGATATCGTGCGCCCTGAGCCGCGCGACGCCGCCGAGGTCAGGCAGATCGATGATGAAAGCCGCACCGGCGACAACGCCGCCTGCGCTCTTGATCAGCTTCGCCGCCGCCTCCGCCGTGCCGCCTGTGGCGATCAGATCGTCGACAATCAGAATGCGCTGGCCGGGCCGGACGGCGTCGGCATGCATCTCGATAACATCGACCCCGTATTCGAGCATGTATTCCTGGCTAACCGTCTTCCAAGGCAGCTTTCCCTTTTTGCGGATCGGGATAAAGCCGCAGCCCAGCCGTTCGGCAACGGCGCCGCCGACGATGAACCCCCGCGCCTCGATGCCTGCCACGGCATCGATGTCTTGGTCTTCGAAGGGCTTGGCCATGGCTTTGATGGCTTTCCTGAGCCCCTTGGCATCGGCCAGCAGGGTGGTGATATCCCGGAACATGATGCCGGGCTTGGGGTAGTCGGGGATAGTCCGGATCAGCTTTTCAAGCGACTTCAAGGCGCAGTCTCCGAACTGTGGCGGGGCCGTCAAAATCACGGCGCAAAATAGCAATAGCGTAAGCGGAGATGTAGAACACTTGCATGATTCCGTCGTGGCCGTTGATTCGGGGCCCGGCGGCCCTGTTTCCCGAGAGGCGGCTCGTATGGCACAAGGCCCGATGGCAATGTCGGAACCTAATTTTGGACCCCTCGGCGACGAAGGCTCCGACGACCTGCCGCGCACCTTCCGGCGCGAAAAGGAGGCTCGCGCCCGCGAAGCTCGCGAGCGCGCAGCCCAAGAACGCGCCGCCGCGCCGAGCTTGCCAACGGGCGGTCCTGCGAGCGGGCCGGACGTGCGGACTGTAGCGACCGGCCACGGACCCGCGCCGCAAATTCACGCCAGCCCGGACGCCATCCCGGCGAACAGCGAGATGCCGTACCCGGCGACCGTCAAACGCATCGACGTGCCGTTCGTGCACTTGATGTGGTTTTTCTTGAAGGCCGTGCTGGCCGCCATTCCGGCTCTGATCCTGCTGACGGCGATCCTCTGGGTGCTCGGCCAGGGACTGCAGACGTTTTTCCCCGAACTCGTCAAACTGAAAATCCTGATCGGCTTCCAGGGCTAACTTTGAACCGCGATCATCGTTGTCGCATTTGCCCCGCCGCGATAACGTCCTGCGCGCGCGATGCGCGTTCGGACCAGCGGGGGAAATCATGAAACGTCTCATCATCACAATCGCCGCCGCGTCACTCGCAGGCCCAGCACTGGCCAACGACACCGGCTTTGCCTCAAGCCACACGCTACGGCGTGAGGGCGGACGCCTGTGCATGGTCGATCATTTTCACGGCGGCTCTGGCGCCGGCGGCAGCAAGGTTGTCGCCTACACAATGGCGATGAAGGGTTGGTACGACACTACCGCCGGCGAATACGGAACGGCCTGGTCCAACTGGGGCCGTTCTGCCTCCAAGAAGGTCGTCTACGCCAAAACCGCCGACGGCTGGAGCGCGACCGTTGAATCGCGCCCCTGTAAGTAGGCCGGTTACTTCAACACCCTTCCTGCCACTGCATCGAGCTTTTTGAGCAGTGCAGGATCGCGCGCCTCCGGCGCCGTGATGATGGCAACGTCCAGCGCGCGGTCCGAGCCGACCGGGCAAGCCGGGTGCTCGCGCGGAAAATCGGCGGCGAGACGCATGACGAGGCGTTGCGCCTTCTCGGTATTTTTTGTCATGATCGCGATGATTGCCGCGACATCGACTTGGGCGTGATCCTCGTGCCAGCAATCGTAATCCGTCACCATGGCGACGCTGGCGTAGCAAAGCTCGGCCTCGCGGGCGAGTTTGGCCTCGGGCATATTTGTCATGCCGATGACGTCGCAATCCCAACTGCGGTACAAATTGCTTTCGGCGCGCGTTGAAAACTGCGGGCCTTCCATCGCCAGATAGGTGCCGCCGTCATGGCATTTTATTTTTTCAGCCTTTGCAGCCTTGGCAAGCGCCTTGACGAGCAGCGGACTGACGGGATCGCCCATCGCGACATGCGCCACGCACCCGGTGCCGAAAAACGATTTTTCCCGCGCGAACGTGCGGTCGATGAACTGATCGGGGAGCACGAAATCTCCGGGCGGATATTTCTTCTTGAGCGAGCCGCAGGCCGAGATCGACACTAGGTCGGTAACACCGGCGCGCTTTAACGCGTCGATGTTGGCGCGGTAGTTGATTTCGGTCGGTGAGATTTTGTGACCCCGGCCATGGCGCGGCAGAAACCGCACCGGCAAATCGCCGATGTCCGCGAATAAAATGGCGTCCGACGGCTGCCCCCACGGGCTTGCGACCGTCTCCCAGCGCGCGTTGTCGAGCCCGGGCAGGGCATAAAATCCGCTCCCCCCGACAATTCCGAGTACCGATTTGGCCATGCAGACTCCCACTATTGCAAACCCATTGCGGATGAACCAACCACGCGAAGCGCCTGATCGTACGCGATAAAATTGCTTCGGCAACCGCTGTTCGATGACCCTGCGCGATGCCGTCAGCACAAAGCACTTCTTACGGCGCCGCAATAGTGTCTTGCTTGACTGGAAGAAAAGCGCGTCTGAAACCTGCCGTGCTAGCCGATACCTGCCTCTATGATCTGTCCGTGCTGCGACGGCGCCAAACTGCGCTCCACCCGCCACGTTTCAGCTCGGTCTTCCGCAATATCAAAAAAGGCTTCTCCTATGAACCTCGTATCGACCATCATGCAGCTTCTCGCGCCCGCGATCATCAATAAGATTGCCGGCAGCCTCGGCCTCGGACAGGGGCTGGCCGGCAAAGCCATAGCCGCCGCCCTGCCCGCAATCCTCGCCGCCTTGACGGGAGCTGCCTCGAAAAGCGGCGGCGGGTCGGCGCTGTCGAGCGTGCTCGCGAAACAGGACCCCGGCCTCCTCGGCAACCTCGCAAGTATGATCGGCGGGCCCGGCCAGCAGACTATGGTCAATGGCGGCACGAGCGCACTGTCGTCGTTGCTCGGCGGATCGTCGGTCAATACACTCGCGGGGGCGGTTGGAAAATTCTCCGGCATCGACAGCGGCCAGAGCAGTTCGCTGATGGGCATGCTGGCACCCGTGGTGCTCGGTCAGCTGGCGCAGACGCAGAAGAGTTCGGGCCTCGATGCAGGTGGCCTCGTCAATTTGCTCAACGGCCAGAAAAGCAACATCGCCGCCGCCATGCCGCCCGGGTTCTCAGACCTGCTGGCCGGTACGGGCTTGCTCGATTCCATCGCGGCTAGCGTTAAGCCTGCCGCGCCTCAGGTCTCTCATGCCGCGCCTTCCGAGGGCTCATCGTTACCGAAGTGGCTACTGCCGGTGGTGCTCGGCGGCATCGCGGCGTACCTGCTCAGCACGTTCGTCGCCAATCAAATTCCCCCAAAAGAGATGGCGCCGGTCGAAAAACCGGCGGCGACCGCGCCTGCCGAGCCCGTGCCGGCGCCCGCTGCAACGGCGCCCGCAACCGCACCTGCGCCTGCCGCCGATCTTTCCGGTGTCGCAACCAAGGCGCTCAGCGGTTTGCTAGCGTCGCTCGGGTCTGTGAAAGACGAAGCGACTGCAACGGCAGCATTACCTGGCCTGCAGGACGCGGCCAAGCAGATCGATGGCTTGAAGATCGCGGCGATGGCTCTGTCGGGTGACGCTAAAAAGCCGATTGCGATGCTCGTCGCCAGCGCGCTGCCGGGTATCACGTCGGCAGTCGAGCGTGCAGTCGGAATCCCGGGTGTCGGCGCTATCCTGACCCCGGTTCTTGGCCCGGTCGTTGCCAATCTCGAGACTCTCTCGAAGTAACAACCGCTTCAATCACAAGACACGAAAAAGACCCCTGCGACGGGGCCTTTTTTCATTGCGCTTTGCGACTCCCCTGCGGGGAGCCGGCCGCAAAGCGCGTTAGAAGAAGCGTGGCTGGCGCGGGCGGCAGGCTCTCTGGACACGAGAGTCGCCCGCGCCTAGATAAGGAGTCTAGTGCTCGATCTTCGACCAAATGCGCTGCTTGCCGAGATAGAGCAGCGCTGTCGTGACCAGCAAATACAGCATGACCTGCCAGCCGATGCGCTTTCTCTGATCGTGCGATGGATCGGCAGCCCACGATAGGAACGCCGTCACGTCGCGCGAATAATTATTGAGCGTTGGTTCCGTGCCATCTTGATACGCCACGGCGCCATCGGCGAGCGGCGGCGGCATCGCCAGCTGACGCCCTGGGTAAGCAGTGTTGTAATACATGCCGTCATTGACTTTGACATCGGAGGGCGCCTCAACGTATCCCGTCAAAAGCGCGTGGGTATAATCAGCGCCGCCCTCCTGATAGCCCCGGACGATATCGCTGAGCATCAGGAACGGGTGGATGAGCGGGTTCGGGTCGCGCTCGACGCCGCGGGCCTTGGCGATCAGCGTCAGGTCGGGCGGCAGCGCGCCGTTTTGATTGGCACGCGCCGCAGCGTCGTTGGCATAAGGACCAAGGATCGGGTCGGACAGTTTTGGCGCCCGCGAGACATACTTGAAGCCGTTGGTCTTGCCGTCTTTGTCTTTCGTGGTGACGGCCGCTTCTCCGGAGTCGTTGAGTTCCGGTATCTGGTTCGGCCATTTTTCGGCGAGTGCCTTGACGGCTTCCTCCGGGAATTCAGGCCCGCCCGGCTGCACGAGATTGCGGAAATACAGCCGCTTCATTCCGTGACAACTGGCGCAAACTTCCTTGTAGACCTGAAAACCGCGCTGCAGCTGGGCTTTGTCGAACTGGCCGCCAACGCCGCTGAACGGCCACTCCTGGCGCGCGATTTCGGGCCCTCCCCCAGCAGCAATTGCGGCGGTCGGGACGAACGCGGCAGTTAACGCCGCGGCGATCGTCGATGTGAGGCGGATGCTCATGGGATGTGTCTCGCCTCAGCGCGTTTCGGGTGCGGCCGCAGCGCCGACCGGCAATGCGCCGCCGCCGTTGCCAAGCACGGCTTCGTTGATCGATCGCGGCAGCGTGTTCGGCGTTTCGCGAAGGCCGACATAGGGCATGATGACCAGGAAGTGGGCGAAGTAGAGCACGGTGAAGATCTGCGCCATCGTCGTGTAGATGCCTTCGGCCGGCTTGGCGCCGAGATAGCCGAGCGCGACGCAGGTGAAGGCGAACAGCCAGAAGAACCACTTGTAGACCGGCCGGTACTTCGATGAGCGCACGCGCGAGGTATCGAGCCACGGCGCGAAGGCCAGGATAATGACAGACGCAAACATCGCCACGACGCCGGAAAGTTTGGCGTAGCTGCCGAGCGGGATACCGAGGAACGATCCCGTGAAGGCACGCAGGATGGCGTAGAACGGCAAGAAGTACCATTCCGGCACGATATGCGGCGGCGTCACCAGCGGGTTGGCCTCGATGTAGTTGTCGGCGTGGCCAAGGTAGTCGGGCAGGAAGAACGCGAAGTAGGCGAACAGCAACAGGAACGCGAACAGCCCGACCACATCCTTCGAGGTGGCGTAGGGGTGCATCGGCACGTATTCTGAAGGCTCTTTAATGTCGAGCCCCGTCGGGTTGTTCTGGCCGGCGACGTGCAGCGCCCAGACGTGCAGGATGACGATGCCCGTCAGCACGAACGGCAGCAGATAGTGCAACGAGAAGAACCGGTTCAGCGTCACGCCCGAGACCGCATATCCGCCCCACAACCACTCGACGACGCCAGTTCCGAGGCCGTCCCAGACCGTATCGAGCGCCGAGAACAGGTTGGTGATGACGGTGACGCCCCAGAAACTCATCTGGCCCCAGGGCAGCGTGTAGCCGAGGAAGGCAGTGGCCATCATAACGAGCAGGATGGTGACGCCGAGGATCCACAGCACTTCGCGTGGCGCCTTGTACGACCCGTAATAGAGGCCGCGGAAAATGTGAATGTAAACGGCGATAAAGAACATCGATGCGCCGACGGCGTGCAGGTTGCGCATCATCCATCCGTAGTTGACGTCGCGGCGAATGTGCTCGATCGAGTTGAAGGCGGCGACGTCGCTCGGGTTATAGTGCATCGCAAGGATGATGCCGGTGACGATCTGGGCGACGAGGCAGAACATCAAAATGCCGCCGAATGTCCAGAGATAATTGAGATTGCGCGGCGTCGGAAAGGCGACGAACGAGCCGTGCATCAAGCGCGCGATGGGCAGGCGCTCGTCCCACCATTTGCCCCAGCGCGAAGTTGGTTCGTAACTCGATGCGTGTCCACTCATAGTCTATTCCTCAGCCGATCTTGATCTTGCTGTCCGACACGAACTCGTACGGCGGCACTTCGAGGTTGCGCGGCGCCGGGCCTTTGCGGATGCGCCCCGACGTGTCGTAGTGCGAGCCGTGGCACGGGCAAAACCAACCGCCGAAGTCTCCCTTGGCATCGCCCATCGACTGACCCTTCGGGATGCAGCCCAAGTGCGTGCAGATGCCGACCAGCACCAGCCAGTTCTCGTGACCTTTCTTGACGCGGTTGGCGTCGAGCGCAGGATCCGACACTGGCAGCGCATTGTTTCGGGCTTCGGCGTCCGGCAGTTCGGCCGGATCGACCTTGGCAGCCGCTTCAATCTCTTCCTTGGTACGGTTGCGAATGAAAAGCGGTTTGCCGCGCCACATCGCAGTGATGGCCTGGCCTTCCTTGACCGGCGTCAGATCGACTTCGACGGAGGCGAGTGCCTTGGCGCTAGCATCGGGGTTCATCTGCTGCACGAACGGCCAGAGCAACGACGCCGCGCCAATGGCTGCGAATGCGTTGCCCGCAAGCACCAAGAAATCCCGGCGGTTTTCGTCTTCGACATGAGTTGTCACGGATGCCTCCGAGTGGATGAGCAATGAAAGGCCCAGCGTCCGGAACCGGCTCAAGGGCGCGCGCTGACCACCATCGCGCTGCACATCCCGAGACTCATTTCCGCATCGAGCCTTTTATAAACTCTTCTGACAGCGTTTGCGCCGCCCCTCAAGATCGCCAGACGCCACATCCGAGAGGCAATTTGGCGCATCGAACGGGGTGGACACGGGCGCGCCACCTGCGACGCTTAGGCTATGCGGCTTGCGCTTTACCAACCCGATATCCCCCAGAATACGGGCACCATCCTGCGGCTCGCCGCCTGCCTGGGCGTGGCCGTCGACATCATCGGGCCGGCAGGCTTCGATATGAGCGACCGCAACCTGCGCCGCGCCGGACTGGATTACCTTGAACATGTCGATCTGACCCGGCACGAGAGCTTAGAAGCCTTCACGGCATCAAGGTCAGGGCATCCTGGCCGATTGGTCCTGCTGACCGCGCACTCAGAGATGCGGCATTGCGATTTCGCCTTCGAGACGGCCGATACATTGTTGATGGGCCGCGAAAGCGCCGGCGTGCCGGA
>JANNSR010000169.1:0-4174 GCA_031402935.1 Hyphomicrobium sp.
CCGCCACCCATCGCCAACTGACGCCGCGCTTCGGACAACTCGCGCTCGAGCTTGCGCCGCTCGTCCACCAACTGCGCCACCCGCTCCGGCAATTCGGCGGGCGCCGCCTTGATCGCCGCCGCCGCATCGCGCGCCAAGCGATGATAGTCGTTGAGATACGAAAGCGCGCCCGCGCCCGTCAGCCCTTCGATGCGCCGCACCCCCGCCGCGACCGCGCTCTCCGCCACGATCTTGAACAAGCCGATATCGCCGAGCCGGCGCACATGCGTGCCGCCGCAAAGCTCGGTCGAGTAGACCTTGCCCTCGTCCGAACCCATCGTCAGCACACGGACTTCCTCGCCGTATTTCTCGCCGAACAGCGCCATGGCGCCTTCCTCGACCGCTTTGTCGGGCGACATCAACCGCGTCAGCACATCGACGTTCGCGCGCACATGATCGTTCACTTGACGTTCGATCTCGACAGACTCGGCTTCACTCAAAGGCTTCGGATGACTGAAATCGAAGCGCAACTTATCGGGCCCGACCTGAGAGCCCTTCTGCGTGACATGCGTCCCCAACACGCGGCGCAGCGCCTCATGTAGCAAATGCGTCGCGGAGAGATTGGCCCGCGTCGCGGTCCGAAGCACACCGTCGACGCGCAGGTCGACGACATCGCCGACCTTCAACGCGCCGCGATTGAGTTTGCCGAAATGCACATGCAAGACGTTTAGTTTTTTCTGCGTGTCGCCGACGGCAAACTCAGCACCCGCATTCGTGAACATCACGCCTTCGTCGCCGACCTGGCCGCCCGACTCGCCGTAAAACGGCGTTTGGTTGACGATGACCTGGCCCTCGTCGCCCGCGTTCAACAGCTCGACCAGCTGCCCGCCTTTGAGCAGCGCCGTGATCACGCCCTCGGCGATCTCCGTGTCGTAGCCGAGGAACTCGGTCGCGCCCAATTTCTCGCGCAACTCGAACCACACGGTCTCGGTCGCGGCTTCCCCCGAGCCAGCCCACGCCGCGCGCGCTTCGGCCTTTTGCTTGGCCATCGCAACGTCGAAGCCCGCTCTGTCGACCGCGATGCCGCGGCTGCGCAATGCGTCTTCGGTCAAATCGTAAGGAAAGCCGAACGTGTCGTAGAGCTTGAACGCGACATCGCCGGGCAAAGTTTTCTTTGCACCCAACTCCGCCGTCGCTTCGTCGAGCAACTTCAAGCCGCGCTCCAGCGTCTGGCGGAACTTCGTTTCCTCAAGCCGCAACGTTTCGGTGATCAGCGCCTGCGCCCGCGTCAGTTCCGGAAACGCCGCCCCCATCTCGCCGACCAACGTCTGCACCAAGCGCCACATCAACGGATCCTTCGCGCCCAAAATATGCGCATGACGCATCGCGCGCCGCATGATGCGTCGCAGCACATAGCCGCGACCTTCGTTCGACGGCAACACACCGTCGGCGATCAGAAACGACGACGCCCGCAAATGATCCGCGATCACCCGGTGCGACACGGCGTGCGGCCCGCTCACCCGCGTCTGCGACGCCTGCGCCGAGGCATCGATCAGGCGGCGAAACAAATCCGTGTCGTAATTGTCGGTCTGTCCCTGCAGGATCGACGAAATCCGCTCGAGCCCCATGCCCGTGTCGATCGAGGGCTTCGGCAACGCCACGCGCTTGTCCTTCGACACTTGGTCGAACTGCATAAAGACCAGGTTCCAGAACTCGACGAAGCGGTCGCCGTCTTGCTCCGGCGATCCCGGCGGCCCGCCTTGGATCTTGTCGCCGTAATCGTAGAAAATTTCCGAGCACGGCCCACACGGCCCCGCCTCGCCCATCGACCAAAAATTATCGGACGAGGCGATGCGGATGATTTTCGACTCCGAAAACCCCGCAATCTTCTTCCACAAGCCCGCCGCCTCGTCGTCATCGGCGTACACCGTGACGAGCAAGCGCGACTTATCGAGCTGGAACTCTTTCGTGATCAAATTCCAGGCGAGCTCGATCGCCACGTCTTTGAAATAGTCGCCGAACGAGAAATTCCCCAGCATCTCAAAAAACGTGTGATGGCGCGCCGTGTAGCCCACATTATCGAGGTCGTTGTGCTTGCCGCCCGCGCGCACGCATTTCTGCGACGTCGTCGCCCGCGTATGCGCGCGCTTCTCGGCCCCCGTGAACACGTTCTTGAACTGCACCATCCCGGCATTCGTGAACATGAGCGTCGGGTCGTTGCGCGGCACGAGCGGCGACGACGGCACAATCTCGTGGCCGTGCTTTTTGAAATAGTCGAGGAACGACGATCGAATTTCGCTGACGCCAGCCATGGTCGCGCTTTCAAACCCTGTTCAGAATCTCAAGGCCGCCGTTGTAGCGGCGGCCTTGGGCACTGTCCAGGAAAGGGCTTAAGCGGGCGTCACGCCGAACGAACGCATGGCGCGAAGCCCTAGGCCCGCTTACCCTTGGCGGCCTTCTTGACGGTTTCATCCGGCAACACACCGTCGGCATCGGGCTCTTCGCCGTCATCCTCACCGGCATCGGGATTGGCCAGCATTTTTTCAACGATCAATCCGGCGTTGGCCCGGATCGCACGTTCGAGTTCGGCGGCCATCTTCGGGTTGTCTTTCAGAAACTGCTTGGCGTTCTCGCGGCCCTGGCCGATGCGCTGGCCATCGTACGAGATCCAGGCGCCCGATTTTTCGACAATACCGGCCTTGACGCCGAGATCGACGAGCTCGCCTGTTTTCGAAATGCCTTCGCCGTACATGATGTCGAACTCGACCTGCTTAAACGGCGGCGCCACCTTGTTCTTGACGACCTTGACGCGGGTCTGGTTGCCGACAACCTCTTCCTGCGCCTTGATCTGGCCGATGCGGCGGATATCGAGACGGACGGAGGCATAAAACTTCAGCGCGTTGCCGCCCGTCGTCGTCTCGGGGTTGCCGAACATGACGCCGATTTTCATGCGGATCTGATTGATGAAAATGACCATGCAGCCCGACTTCGAAATCGAACCGGTGAGCTTGCGCAGGGCTTGGCTCATTAAGCGGGCTTGCAGGCCCGGCAGGCTGTCACCCATATCGCCTTCGAGTTCGGCTTTGGGAGTCAATGCCGCGACAGAGTCGATCACCAGCACATCGACGGCGCCCGAGCGCACCAGCGTGTCGGCGATTTCCAGCGCCTGCTCGCCGGTATCAGGCTGCGAGATCAGCAGCTCTTCGATTTTGACGCCGAGCTTTCGTGCGTAGCCCGGGTCGAGCGCATGTTCGGCATCGATAAAGGCGCAGACGCCGCCCTTCTTCTGAGCCTCCGCCACGACCTGCAACGCCAGTGTCGTCTTGCCCGACGATTCAGGCCCATAAATCTCGACGACGCGGCCCTTCGGCAGGCCGCCGATGCCAAGCGCGATATCGAGCCCCAGCGAGCCGGTCGAAATCGACTCGATATCGACCTTGTCGTTGGCGCCGAGCCGCATAATCGACCCCTTGCCAAAGGTCTTGTCGATCTGCGCCAACGCCTGCTCGAGCGCCTGTTTCTTGTCCATCTTTCCCCCTTCAAACACCGTCAAATCAGACCGGTCCATCGTCGTCACCTTATCCCTAGGCTAACTCAGGCACTCCAGCAATTTGACCCAGTCGTACCATCTTTGTTCTCATTCGTCAATCATGTTTTGTTCTTTTTTCCGGGCGCGCTCTTTTGCTGGCGCCTTCCGACTTTTTTTCTGGCGCGTGCGACTCCCCTCTGGGGAGCCAGCCGCACGCGCGGACTTGTGGCGGCACCGCTGCTTCCACAAACCTGCGCCTTACGGCCGGCTCGAGGAACGAGAGTCGGAAGGCGCCAGCAAAAGAGCGCGCCAGCAAAAGAGCCGCCAGGAATAACTATATACTCACCTTAAGCCTCTGATTTTCCCATCAATTTGCCATTTTCGCACGGCATCATCGGAACTGGGGAGTGGTTGTTTGCGTTGGCAGTTGCAAATCAAACCACGGGGAAAGCCATGACTTTAAAAATGCGCCTCGTCACGCGCCGCATCGGCCGGCGCCGCGCGCACGCCGCCACGTCATCACCCATAGCGAACCGAACGCCAGCGCTGCGGCGCACGGCGTCGCCCCCGCCCGAGACCATCATCCACCGCTACGACTATTTGAGCAGCACCGCGCTTGCCACCGATCCACTGAGCCTGCCCGTGCCGCACATGTATTCGTCGTGA
>JANNSR010000170.1:0-8289 GCA_031402935.1 Hyphomicrobium sp.
CGAGGACGACAAACTGACGTTTCGCTGGATCAGCGCGGCGAGTGCCGGCGCGGTCAACGCCGTGGCGCTTGCGGCGGGTCTGGCGGAAGGCTCGCGCGACAAGGCGCGGGAAAAATTGTTCAAGATCTGGCAAGCCGTGCATAAATCCGGTGTGCCCGATCTGACGCGGCTCAATCCGTTTCTGAACGGCCTGGCAGCGCCGAAGTCGCTGACCCAGATGGCAAGCATTTGGTCGCCTTATGAGTTTAACCCGCTGGGGTTCGATCCGCTGCGCCGGCTGATTACCGATCACGTCGACTTCGAACTGCTGCGCGCCAAATCCCCGGTCGAATTGTTGATCGCTGCAACCCACGTCGCGACCGGGCAGGCGCGGCTGTTCCGCCGCCACGAAGTCACTGTCGAAACGGTGCTGGCTTCTGCCTGCTTGCCGACCCTGCACCACGCTGTCGAAATCGACGGCGAATCCTATTGGGACGGCGGCTTTTCGGCCAATCCCGATCTTGTGACGCTCGGCGCCGAGAGCCCGGTCGGCGATACGCTGCTCGTGATGGTTTCACCACGCACCAACACCGAGCTGCCGACGACGGTGCGCGATATCTCCATCCACGCCAACCGGCTGACGTTCAACGCGCCGCTGCTGCGCGATATCGACGTCATAACTGCCGTCCGCGAAACTGCCGGAACGCTTCTCGCCAAGGGCCGCTTGGCGCCATTGACCAAGCATCGCTTCCATCTGATCGACGGTGGTCCTGTGACGGGAGCTTTGGACCCCCAGACGAGCGTTCAGCCGGATTGGGGCATGATGACATATTTGCATGGCGCCGGGCGCGATCACGCTGAGAAGTGGCTTGAAGCTAGCCGCGGATCTATTGGCCGTCATGAAACGGTTGATCTCAGCCGGCACTTCTTCCCTGTTATGGATGGTAACGTGCGTCAGCCGCCTGTTGCGACCGGGCGGCGTGCGGCGGCGAAACGCGCGGGCGCAGAGGCCGCTGCGAAGCGGTCTCATTGACCGGCCGATCAGGGATCACTGATGAAAATTGCAAACTGGTTTATTGCAGCTGTGCTGTCACTCTCCGCCGCTGCGACGCCGTTGATAGCCGGCGAACCGGCGCTGGTTGCCGCCGCCACCGATCTCAAGTTTGCTTTGCCGGCGGTCGCGACCGCGTTCGAGGGTGCGACGGGTAAATCCGTCAAGCTGACCTTCGGCGCGTCGGGACAACTTGCGGCGCAGATTGAAAACGGCGCGCCGTTCGAAGTTTTCCTGTCGGCTGACGAGGCGCTCGTCACCGGCCTCGCCGCTAAGGGTCTCACGCGCGACGGCGGCAAACTGTATGGGCTCGGCCACGTCGCGCTATACATCCCAGAAGGCTCGCCCGTCGCGGCTGACGCAAATCTCGCCGGTCTCAAGGCCGCGCTGGCGTCTAGCACGCTCGGCAAATTCGCAATTGCCAATCCCGAGCACGCGCCCTACGGCCGCGCTGCGCGCGCAGCACTCCAGAAGGCCGGTCTATGGGACGCGATTGGCCCCCATCTCGTGCTCGGCGAGAACGTGTCGCAGGCTCTGCAGTTTGCTGAAACCGGCGGTGCCGGCGGAGCGCTCGTTTCAGCACCGCTGGTCGAGGCCCCTGAGTTCACCGGCAAGGGGCACCACGTGCGGGTGGCGGCTGCGCTCGCCGCTCCGCTACGCCAGCGGCTCGTTGTGCTAAAAACCGCGAGCCCGGACGCAGCCGAATTTGCGGCGTTCATCACGTCGGACAAGGGCCAGGCAATCCTGGCCAAATACGGCTTTTCAGCCCCGGATGGTTCGTGATCTAACAGCCGCCATGGATTGGCAGGCGCTTGGACTCTCGTTGCAATTGGCGGTGCTGACGGCGCTGCTGCTGCTGCCGCTGGCCATTGCGACCGGCCGCTGGCTGGCCTATGGCCGCTATCGCGGAAAAAGCATTGTCGAAGCGCTTGTGCTGCTGCCGCTCGTGCTGCCGCCGACGGTGCTCGGCTTCTTCCTGCTCATGGCGCTGTCACCGAAATCGGCGCTGGGGGGAACGCTGGCCAGCCTGTTTGGCGGACCGCTGGTATTTTCATTCACCGGCATTCTGATCGCGTCGATCATCGCCAACATCCCGTTCGCCGTGCAGCCGGTAGCCCGCGCCTTCGAAGCCATCCCCGAGAATGTCCGCGACGCCGCCTTCGTCAGCGGCTTGACGCCGTGGCAGACGTTCAAAAAAATCGAACTACCACTGGCGTGGCCCGGCCTCGTCACAGCCTTCGCGCTCGTATTCGCCCACACGCTTGGGGAGTTCGGCGTCATTTTGATGATGGGCGGCAACATTCCGGGCGCCACGCGGACGCTGTCAATCTCGATCTACGACAGCGTCCAGGGCCTGCGCATTTCGGACGCGGCGCTGATGTCGGGCGTCATCGTCGTCATCGCGGCGGTGAGCATAGCTGCCGTTCTTGCCGTCAGCCGCCGCAGCGCGGTGCTGGAATTCGGGCGGCGGCGCTGATGCGTGACGATAATGCCAGCGGCGCGCTCGATGTGCGGCTCATCCAGGCAGCACCGTTCGCGCTTGACGTGGCGTTCACGGCTGCGGCGGGTGAGATTTTAGCGCTCGTCGGCCCGTCTGGCAGCGGCAAGACCACGACGCTCAGGGCCATCGCCGGGCTCGTCACGCCGGGTCGCGGCCGCATTGCAATTGGCGGCGACGTTTGGTTCGAGTCCGATTCTGGAATCGTGCTTGCCCCCGAGCAGCGCCGCACCGGCTTCGTGTTCCAGGACTACGCACTGTTTCCGCATCTGAACGCCCGCGATACCGTCGCCCTCGCCATGGGACACATCGCAATAGGCGAGCGCGCGGAAGCGGCAATGACCGAGCTGGCGCGCGTCGGTATCGCCCACCTTGCGGATCGCAAGCCCATGGGGTTGTCCGGCGGCGAACGCCAGCGCGTCGCGGTTGCGCGGGCGTTGGCACGCGCACCTCGCGTGCTGCTTCTTGACGAGCCGTTTTCGGCTATCGACCGGCCGGCACGCGAGGCATTGAAAGCGCTCGTGCGCGACCTAGCAGCTTCCTCCGGTATTCCGGTCATCCTCGTCACGCATGATATCGATGAAGCCTTGGCGCTGGCATCCAGCCTCGTCATCATCGATGCCGGCGCGACGATTGCGTCCGGCACGGCGAGCGAACTGTTCAATGCCGCCGACCCGCGTATCGCTGCGATCATCGGCACGCAAAAATAGCGGCGTGCAGCCTCAGTCTTTTCGCTGAGTGCTGCACGCCGCCTCCGCCGCCTTGTGAGCGGGAGCTACTTCCAGGTCAGCTGGGCGCCGATGCGTCCGCCGACATCGCCGCTTTCGGTGGCACCGATGGCGCCAGCGAGGCCGAACGACTCCCCGTTCCCGAAGACGTTCTGGCTTAGGATGCCGATGGCCGATATGCCCCAGGCGTCTTTGCCAGCGAAGTTGCCCCAGTTGGCGCGCAGCCCGAACAGCGCGTCGCCCGTCAACGTCGGATCTTCCAGCGCCATCGCCAATGCCACGCCTTCAAGCGCTAGGTCGGCCTTGCGCGACGTTGCGTCGATGCGCTGATCGAAGCCGTTGATTTTCGACAGCGCGTCGCGGCTTTCGGTCTCTGCGTTCGTGATCCGCTCGTCATAGGTCGCGACGGTTTTACCGAGCGCCGCGATCTGGGTGCCCTGCGTCTTGATTTCGGTCGAGTTCTTTCCTGTCTGACCTTCGACAACAGTAACCCTGTTATCGACGTTGGTGATATTCGTCGTGTTCGTCGCGGTCTTGGTTTTCAGGTCGGCGATGTCGCCGGTATTGGTTCCAGTCTGGCCTTCGACGGCTGTTACCCGGTTACCGACGTTTGTTATGTTGGTCGTATTGGTATTGGTTTGCGTGGTGAGGTTCGAGATGTTCGTGGTGTTGGTTGCGGTTTGACCTTCAACCGTTGTGACGCGGCCCTTCAAGTTTGTGATGTCGGTCGTATTCGTGTTGGTCTGGTTCGTCAGATTTGTAATGTTGGCCGAGTTGGTGTTGGTCTGGTTTTCGAGAGTCGTCGTGCGTCCCTCAAGGCCGCCAATACGCGTTCCGTGATCGTCAAGCGTTGCCTGGAACTTACCGCCGTCGCCGGCGAGATTGCCGTTGGCATCCGTTGTCACAAGTTGAAGCGGCCCGGTTTGCGCCGACTTGCTCGCGACCGACGTGACACCCGCCGCGCGCACTGTATTCGTCGCAGTTCCAAGCGCGATTTCGTTGTCACGCGTGGTTGCAGCGCCTGCACCGATGGCCGTGGCATTGGCATGAGACGCCTTGGAGTTCGAACCCAAGGCGCAGCTTCCCGTTGCTGTCGCGCTCGCGCCTGCACCAAGTGCACAACTGTTGTCGCCCGACGCTGATGCATTGGTACCAAGCGCGATGCCATTTGCCCCCGCGGCCGACGATCCGTTGCCGAGTGCCGTGCTGTTGGCGCCGGTCGACGCAAACAGTTCGTTGGGATCGCGCGCCGCCATGTTGCCGTTGGCGTCCGACGTGACCGCAAGTTTCGGTCCGGCGGCTTGCACGGCCTTGCTGGCCACTGAAGCGAGGCCGGTCATGGTGTAAGTGTTCGCCGAATTGCCGAACGTCTGTTGGTTGTCGCGCGCCGTTGCGACGCCCTGGCCGAACGCTGCTGCGTTGGTATGGTCTGCCTGGGCACCTTGCCCAACTGCGGTTGCGTTCTTGCCCGTTGCCGACGATTGCTCGCCGAGCGCGGTTGCGTTTTCGCCGCTCGCAATCGTGTCTTTGCCGTAAGCGGCCGAGTTGGCACCCGTCGCCTGGGCGTTGCTGCCGACGGCCGTCGAGCCCGACGCAACACTGCCCGCGCCGATGGCGACGGCGCCAACGGACGTTGCCTTGGCGCCAAGGCCGACCGCGACGGCGTTGGTCTTGCTGGCTTCGGCTCCTTGGCCGAGCGCGGTGGCGCCTGTGCCGGTGGCTTTGGCGGCGTTGCCGAAGGCGCTCGATTTGTCGCCGCTTGCGAGTGAGGCACTGCCCGCTGCCGTTGCGACATCGCCGGACGCCGTTGCTGCTTGGCCGAAGGACGTCGCCATGGCTTTTGACGCGACAGAGTTGCGGCCATACGCCGACGAACTTTCGCCGGACGCAACCGCACCCGCGCCAGACGCCGTCGAGCCGAGACCCGTTGCCTGCGCGTCGGTACCAATCGCGGTCGAGAAATCAGCCGAGGCTCGCGACAGCGCGCCCGATGCCGTTGCGCTTTGGCCGAGCGAACGCGACGACCGTCCAATCGCCGTCGAGTTATCGCCGCGCGCCTGGGCCGAGTTGCCAACGGCCGTTGCGTTGACGCCAGCTGCCTGGGCGTCGGCGCCGATCGCCGATGTGTTGGTGTTGATGGCCTGGGCACCGGCACCGATTGCGGCGGTATCGGTTCCTTGCGCTTCGGCGGCGCTGCCGATGGCCGTGCTGTCGGCGCCAGTCGCGGCAGAGGCGCTGCCGATTGCGGTCGCATTGCTGCCTTCGGCGCGCGAGTAGCCGCCGATGGCCGTCGCGTTGTCACTGGTCGAGCGCGCCAGGAAGCCGAGCGCCGCGCTGTAGGCGCCGGCGGATTGGGCCTGGTTGCCGAAAGCCATGGACCCGGTGCCGCTAGCATTGGCATTCGAACCGCAGGCGACGGCCTCGATCCCTGCAGACGAGCCGCCAAAACTGCCGCCAAACTGCTGGCAGATGAACTGCGCCGCGGCTTGCTCGCTTGCACCCGTCATGAACACGGCCAGAGCCGCAGCGCTTGCGGTCGCGCGCAAACTTGCCTTGCTGTGCGGCAGCGCCAGGTGTGGTGGCACAAAGACGCTGCAGTGCTGAAGCGTCTTCGGCGACGGTGCAAATGTCGTGGCTTTCGGTGGTGCTTCCGCTTGCTCCGAAAGCAAGCCAAGGCTTTCCGTCCGCCCGGCGGGCGGCTGGCTCAGGGTACGCATGAACTCAACTCCTGATGCGCAACCCAGCCAGGGCGGACGGTTTTTGTGACGACCAGCTGTCAGACGGTTGCGGGGTTCCTATCCGATCGCCGGAAGTACGCGCTTAAATTGTAAATATTCTTTTAACTAAATTTCAAGTTGTTTTATTGTCACTGCAACACGAAATCGTCCGGTTTACGGGACGAGGCGCGCGTAGCCCTCTTCAATCGTCTCGTCGATAAGCCGCTTGTAGCCCTCAAAGGCCGGGTTTTCCGGCGCGATATCTCCAAGCTCAGCCGGTTTGAAGGCGTCGCGCCGGGCGTAGACGATCGGCGTCGCCACCGGCACGAATGTCGCCCGCTGCTTGTTCAGCGTCGTGATCAGGCCGCGCATTTCGCCTGCCCGGTCCAGTTGCGACACGACGATCATACGCATGGCGCCCTTGGTGAGCGACACCAAGTGGATGAACATGGATGAGGCCGGAATATACAGGCGCCCGCGATGCGCATACGGCGCGTCGGGGCGGTCGCATTCCTGAAACAGCAGGCTTGGCCAATCGGGATCCCAGGTGATGTCGGTGCGATAGGCGACGATGCAGTTGGGCACCGACAGCGCCCGGCGGATCGTCAAATAGCTGCCAATGTAGTGATCGACGGCGGCGCGCGTGTAAGCGCCCATGTAGACCGGCGCGACAACGCCGCCACTGCCCTGCAACTCCATGGGTCCGTTTGCAACAGCTGACGTTTCGCCGTGCCAGGCATCTTTGAGGCCGTGGAAGTCGAGATCTAGAACCATGCACACGTCGAACAGCGTTTGATCGCGCACCGATCGTCCGCCAAGCAAGTTCTGGATGGTTTTTTCGTGGCAGTCGCTGGCGTCCGCCAGTTCGGCCTGGGTCAGCTTTTTCTCGACCATCGCGGTTTTGATGGCATCAAGCGCATCGTCACGCGAGCGCAGCGGGGCCGGAACTGGAACTGGTCTTTTCATGGGCCCCGGGACCTGGAACTGGCTGGCGCGCCCTACGGCGCCAATTTACCGGTTTTTATCGCTCAGCGGCAAACGGAATTCCCAGACAGTTAGCGGGTCCGCCGTGTTGCGTGCCGCTACCGTCCGTGGGGCTCAACTTTCCGGGGCGAGACGGGCACTGTTCCGGTCATCGGGACACTCCGTTCCGCAATAAGCTAGCCCCTGAGGAACACGACATGACACCCAAGACCCAGCTTTTGAGCCTTTCAGCCGTCGTGCTGGCCTCAGCACTTTCCGCCGCCGCCGCGCCGGCTGAGGCGCAGGCGTTCAATTGCCGGAGGGCATCGGAGCCCGCCGAGCGCGCGATCTGCGCCAACGCCCGGCTGGGCGGTCTCGATCAGCGCATGAGCCGGCTGTACGCCAAGCTGATGGCGCGCCTCGACCGCGACGATCAGCGCGACGGCCTGCGCGACTATCAGATGCGTTTCTTGAGTTCACGCGACAGCTGTGGCCGCGACGTCAGCTGCATTAAGGGCGCCTACCTCGACCAGATCGACGTCTTGGCATCGCGTCTGCGCTACGCTGAAAACGGCTGGGATCAGTGAGGCATGGCTGAACCAAAGCCTACTGCCCCAACACCTCTAACCGCACCGGCGTCACGCCAACGGTTGTCATACCGAGATCTTCCGCCGCGCGCTCGGACAGATCGATGATGCGGCCGGGCTTATAGGGTCCGCGGTCGTTGATGCGGACGACGACGCTGTCGCCGCTGTCGACGCGGGTCACGCGCACGCGTGTGCCGAAGGGCAGCGTCTTATGCGCCGCCGTCATGTCGCGCTTGTTGAAGTGCTCGCCCGTCGCCGTCATCTGGTCCTGCCAGTAGTACGATGCCGCGCCACTTAGCGCGTGTGCGGCGCCGGTCAGGCGCGGGCCGGGCAGCGGCGTGTTAGCGGTGGCGCGTGCAATCGATCCAGTTGTCAGCCGCGCCGAGCTGATCGCTGCGACGGTCGCCGTCCACGCCGGGTCTGCGGCGGCAACTTCCGTCGCGTTCGAGACAGTTGTTTTCCAAACGCCGATGGCCGGGCGCTGAGGCGCAGTCAATCCGAAAAAGTCGGCGAGGGATTGAGCTTGCGCGTTCGCCGTCGTCAGATGAATGCCGAGCACAAGTCCGGCAAGCGCTATCTGCAATCGCGCTGCACTGCCCTCACGTGATGCGTCGTGCACGCTGCCGCCCCCACGGTCGATGTCCCCGAGCAGCGGCTATAGGCGATTCGCTGTGCGAAATTAGAAACGGGCGGCGAGAGGTGTGCTCCCGCCGCCCGTTTCGTTGAACACTTGTGGATATCAGCCCTTGCCGAGAACGGTCATCGA
>JANNSR010000171.1:0-2557 GCA_031402935.1 Hyphomicrobium sp.
TTCTCGAGGAAGCTGTCTACGACCCGTTTGGCGCCGGCCTTTTCGAAGTTCACTGTCAGCTTGTTGCCGTCGATCTCGGTCACCGAGCCGTAGCCGAATTTTTGATGGAACACGCGTTCACCGAGCATGAAAGTCGTCTGCGCGGCCGTCGAGGACGCCACCAGTTCGCCATCGAGCGTCAGCGGCGATTTCCGTGCACCGCCATCCTTCTTCCACTGCTGTTGCGCGCGTTGCCAGCCGGGCGTTTGATAGCTTGCCTGGAACGGCGCCGGTGCTGCTTCATCGAAGCGGCTTTGCCCGTAGCCGCGATTCTGCCCGGCGACTGGCCGTCCACCACCGAAGTTGCCGCCGAAGTTCTGATAAGCGCCGCCAAACGGGCTCTTGGCTTCGGCCACGTCGACATGCGCCTCTGGTAACTCGTCGATGAAGCGCGACGGCACAGCCGCTGAGAACAGGCCGCGATTGCGCCGGTTCTGCGCGAACGAGATTTTCGCAAACTTCTTCGCTCGCGTCACGCCGACATACGCTAAGCGTCGCTCTTCTTCGAGCCCGGCAAGCCCGCTCTCGTCCAGCGAACGCTGGTGCGGGAACAGTCCTTCCTCCCAACCCGGCAGAAACACGGTGTCGAATTCCAGGCCTTTGGCGGCGTGCAGCGTCATCAGAGAAACCCGATCACCGTCGTTGCCGGCATCGACATCCATGACAAGAGAAACGTGCTCAAGGAACCCGCCCAGCGATTCGAACTGGTGCATGAAGCGGATCAACTCTTTCAAGTTCTCCAGCCGAGCTTGCGCCTGCGGGCTTTTGTCCGCCTGCCACATTGCGGTATAGCCGCTGTCATCGAGGATCAGCTCGGCTAACTCGGTGTGCTTCATCGTTGTAACCTGCGCCCGCCAGCGCTCGAACGAACCGATGAGGTCGGACAGCGATTTGCGCGCTTTGCCGCCTAAGTCTTCAGTCTGGATCATGTCTTGCGCCGCCCGGTACATCGGCATGTCGCGGGCGCGGCCCAAATCATGGATCCGCTTCACAGTGGTATCGCCGAGGCCTCGCTTTGGCACGTTGATGATGCGCTCGAACTTCAGGTCGTTGGCGGGATTGGCGACCACCTCGAGGTAGGCCACCGCGTCTTTGATTTCCTGCCGTTCGTAGAAGCGCGGGCCGCCGATCACGCGATACGGCAGGCCGAGGGTCACGAAGCGATCTTCAAGGCTGCGCATCTGGAACGAGGCGCGCACCAGGATGGCCATGTCGTTGAGGCGATGGCCGTTCTTGCGCGCGGTCTCGATATCGTCGGCAATCCCGCGCGCTTCTTCCTCATCGTCCCAGACGCCGGTGACGACAACTTTGTCGCCGTCGGCGCCATCGGTGAACAGCGTCTTGCCGAGACGACCCTTATTATGAGCGATCAGACCGGAGGCAGTCGCCAGAATATGCCCCGTCGAGCGATAGTTGCGCTCTAATCGGATGACGACGGCGCCGGGGAAGTCTTTGTCGAAACGCAGGATGTTGTCGACTTCCGCACCGCGCCAACCATAGATCGACTGGTCGTCATCGCCGACGCAGCAGATGTTCGGCGAGCCCTGTGCGAGAAGCCGCAGCCACATGTACTGCACAACGTTGGTATCTTGATACTCGTCGACCAGAATGTAGCGGAAGCGGCGCTGGTAGTCGGCGAGAACGTCCGGGTTCTCCAAGAACAGCCGCAGGCCTTCGAGCAGCAGGTCGCCGAAGTCGCAGGCGTTGAGTTCCTTGAGGCGTTTTTGGTATGCCGCGTACAATTCACGGCCTTTCGCGCCCGCAAACATGCCTTCGCCAGCCGGAACTTTGTCGGGTGTCAGTCCGCGATTCTTCCAGCCGTCGATCAGGGTTGCGAGCTGGCGCGCGGGCCAGCGCTCCTTGTCGACGCCGGCGGCCTCAATCACCTGTTTCATCAGGCGCAGTTGGTCGTCGGGATCAAGAATCGTGAAGCCGCTTTTCAGACCGACCAATTCGGCATGCCGACGTAGGATTTTGACGCCGATCGAGTGGAACGTGCCGAGCCAGCCCATGCCTTCGACAGCGCCGCCGATCAGGCTGCCGATCCGGTCACGCATCTCACGCGCGGCCTTGTTGGTGAATGTAACTGACAGTATCTCATGTGGTCGGGCTTTGCCCGATGCCAGGATATGCGCAATCCGCGTGGTGAGCACGCGGGTCTTGCCAGTGCCGGCACCCGCCAGCACGAGCACGGGACCGTCAAGCGTCTCGACGGCATGGCGCTGTTCGGGATTGATCCCAGTGAGATACGCTGGTGCAGCACGGCCGAGCGCGCGCGAAGAAATCGAACCAGCCGCCAAAGGTGGTGATCCGCCTGCGGATGCGGATAAGTCGCTTGAGCGTTGTGGATGATTCGGTGCCATGGGCAAGGATATATCACTTCAGTTGTGGCGGTAACCGGTACGGCGACAACTACTCACAGCTGGATTGGCGCCAATTGATCCAGTCCGTGACACATTCGTGCCGCATAGTCGGGGGCGCTAATAAAATATGCTCATACAACGCCGACTTAGTCACC
>JANNSR010000172.1:0-9624 GCA_031402935.1 Hyphomicrobium sp.
CGCGACAAGGCGACTGAGCTTGCCAAGCGGCTGACGATGTACAAGCTGCGCGCTGCAGCCGGCATCAATGTCGTCTCCGATGACTATCACGCCTTGGCGTTGTGGGGGCCGGACGCGTGCTCGTCCGGACCGACCAAAGGCACCATTGCCTTCCGCGACCCGCGCCATGCGGACCTTGGAACACGCATTCTCGCGGAAGCACGTTTCGCAACCGATATCGCCTCGGCGACGAATGGCATCAATGTGCCGCCGGACGCCTATCACGCACATCGCATTGCGCTCGGCGTTCCCGAAGGCGGCAAGGACTACGATTTCGGCGACGCATACCCGCACGAAGCCAACTTCGATTTGTTCAACGGCGTGTCGTTCACCAAAGGCTGCTACGTCGGCCAGGAGGTCGTGGCCCGCATGCAGAACAAAACCGTCGTGCGCAAGCGCGTGGTCAAAATCACCGGCGCGGCCGCGTTAACCGCCGGCGCCGGGATCCAGCTCGGTGACGCCGTCATCGGCCGCGTTGGGTCCGTCGATGGCACGAACGGACTTGCCATGCTCCGCCTCGACCGCATGATCGAAGCCCAAGACAAACGCATCGCTCTCACAGCAGGTGGCATTGCGATCATCCCCGAAGCAAAATCCCTTGAGCGATATCAAGCGTCGGTGACCGCCCGGCCCAACGCTTTGAGCCTGCCGTGACGGCCGCCGCTCAAATTGCTCGCTGCCCGTGGCCCGGCATCACTGACCCCGAGTACGCGCGCTATCACGACGAAGAGTGGGGCGTGCCTTTGACGGACGATACCTTGCTGTTCGAAAAACTCGTGCTCGAAGGTTTTCAATCGGGCCTGTCATGGCTGACGATCCTGAAGAAGCGCGAAAACTTCCGCCGCGCCTTCGACGGCTTCGATCCGGCGAAAATTTCCCGATACGGCGACCGCGATATCGCAAGGTTGATGGTGGACGCCGGCATCGTCCGCAACAAGCTCAAGATCGAAGCCACAATCGACAACGCCAAGGCGTATTTGAAACTCGCAAAGCGTCAGCCGTTCGCGCACTTCATCTGGAGTTTTCTCGACGGGCCGCCTGTTCAGAACAGGCTCGCCACACTCAAAGACGCGCCTGCTTCAACCGAACTTTCAACGCGGCTTTCCAAAACGCTGAAAGCCGAAGGCTTCCGCTTCGCCGGACCAACGACGGTCTACGCCTTCATGCAGTCGTCCGGCATGGTCAACGATCATCTCATCTCGTGTCCGCGCCATGGCGCTTGCGCCAAGCTGCAACTGAAACTCAAGGTTCCAGGACGATGACTGGCTCTGGCACCCCTCGCGCCTGGCAGCGCATGTTGTCGGGCCGCCGACTCGATTTGCTCGAACCGGAGCCGGGCGATATCGAAATCGAAGACATTGCCCACGGCTTGGCGCGCGTCGCCCGCTGGAATGGCCAAACCCAAGGTGCGCATGCTTTTTCGGTCGCCCAGCACTCACTCCTCGTTTGCGATATTGTCGCTGGCCTGCATCCCGCGTTCGAGCGGCAAGACCATCTCGCGGCCCTGCTCCACGACGCGCCTGAATATGTCATCGGCGATTTGATCAGCCCGTTCAAAGCCGCCATCGGCCTCGACTACAAAACATTCGAGGTGCGCTTGCTTGGCGCGATCCATCGCCGCTTCGGTCTGGCCGGGAAACTCTCCCCTGCGACGAGCGCTGCCATCAAAGCTGCCGACCGCATCGCCGCCTACTTTGAGGCAACGCAGCTTGCCGGCTTCGCAATTCCCGAGGCCGAGGCGTTTTTCGGCAAGCCCAATATCCCCGAACGGCTCTCAACCCGTTTCGTAAACATCGAAGCGCTGGCAACCGGCGCGGCACAACGCCAATTCCTCGAACGTTTCGAAGGTCTTTTCGAAGCACCTTCTCACCGCTGAAATTGCGACGGTTTTGCGGCGATTGTTGCGCTTAAACTGCATCAGTTATTCTGAAAATCGCCATGATCGCGGTCTAGCTCGCTACTGGGGAGCACGGGGATGACACACGATGAACATGGAATTGTCAGGTCGAGGAAAGCCGACGCCAGAGAAATCACAACGCGCCCACGTCAGACCAGAGACTGAGCACGCTACGGTCGGCATCGGGCTCAACGCCGCGATCGTTGCCGTACTCGACAACGAGCCCGTGGCGCTTGCCGTGCGCGGCGAAGCCGACAGCGCGGGCGCGACCGATGGCCTGCCGTTCGGCCCATTTAGCCCGCGCGAGCATCGCACGCTTGAGGGCGGCCTCAGGGCCTGGGTGCACGATCAAACAGGCCTCGATCTCGGTTACGCCGAACAGCTGTACACGTTCGCCGACCGCGGCCGGTTGCCCGAACCCGGCGACGTCGCGCCGCACGTTGTCTCAATCGGCTACCTCGCGCTCACGCAAGCCAATGGCCAGCATGGACTGACCAACGGGGTCTGGCGCAGCTGGTATCAGTATTTCCCTTGGGAAGACTGGCGTCGCGGCCGGCCTGAGATTATCGCCAGCGAAATCGAACCGCGCTTGAAAGCCTGGGCCGACAAGCCGGCTCCGGCGCTAGCGTCTGCAAGCCTGATTGCGCGCGGCGACCGGGCCCGGATGTGTTTCGGTTTTGACGGCGCAGCGTGGGATGAAGAAAAAGTTCTCGAACGCTACGAGCTTCTCTACGAAGCCGGCCTTGTCGACGAAGCGCTCCGCGACGGGCGCAACGCCGCTCAGGGCTGGAACGTGCGCGCAAAACTCGGCCTTCCGATGCAGGCCGATCATCGCCGTATTCTGGCAACCGCCATCGGCCGCACGCGGGCGAAAATCAAATATCGTCCCGTCATCTTTGAATTGATGCCGAACGACTTCACGCTTTACGAATTGCAGAAGACGGTTGAAGCCATCCTCGGGCCGCATCTGCATAAGCAGAATTTCCGCCGCCTTGTCGAAGGCGCTGGACTCGTCGAGCCGACGGGCGATATGAAAACGCGCACCGGCGGCAGACCTGCAAAGCTGTTCCGCTTCCGGCGCGAAGTTTTGCTCGAACGGCCAGCTCCTGGCGTGCGCGTCTCGGCACCGCCAAGCCGGAGTTAAGCCACGCTGCACCCGCAGCAGTGGCACTGGAATTCCGCGAACACATGCACTAAGTTAAAGATGCTCAGGAATGCTCACATCGAGCATTTCTGAGCGCGTACATCCGGCGAGTGCTGCCGGCTGCAATCATATCCGGCATATGCTCGAATTGAGCACAAGAAGGAACGGCTTATGTTTGGAGGCGTTGAGCCGGCAGGACATTGACCTGGCCGGACGAGGAGAAGTCTATGGTTTCTGCCGTTTCAGGGACGTCAAAGTCTGCGCCGGCCGCGAAATCCGCGCCCAAGACAGCGTTGAAGTACGCGTGGTCGCCAGCCCTCAGCGTTGAAATGGCGCCGATGTACGCGCGGGTCCAGCACGTCATCACGCCGATGGAGTGGCCGCACTATGCGCCCCTGATCAAGTCCATCAACGAACTCAAGAAAGAACGCCAAGCCGTTATCTTAGCGCACAACTACATGACGCCGGAGATCTTCCACTGCGTCGCCGACTTCAAAGGCGATTCGCTCCAACTCGCCAAGGAAGCAGCCCGCACCGGCGCAAAGGTCATCGTCCAGGCCGGCGTGCACTTCATGGCCGAGACATCTAAACTTTTGTCGCCTGACAAAACCGTGCTCATCCCCGACTTGCGGGCTGGCTGCTCGCTCGCCGCATCGATCACGGCGGACGACGTGCGCATGCTGCGCGAGGCCTATCCCGGTGTGCCGATCGTGACCTACGTCAACACGTCCGCCGCCGTGAAAGCCGAATGCGACATCACCTGCACATCCTCCAACGCCGTGCAGGTGGTCGAAAGCCTCAACGCACCGCGCGTGCTGTGCATCCCCGATCAATATCTGGCGAAATGGGTTCAATCCCAAACCAAGGTCGAGATCATCACTTGGAAAGGCGCATGCGAAGTGCACGAGCGCTTTACCGGGGCCGAGCTTGACGCCATGCGCAAGGACGATCCCGGGCTCAAGATCATCGCCCACCCCGAATGCCCGCCGGACGTCATCGCGGTCGCCGACTTTACAGGTTCGACGTCGAAGATGATCGGCTGGGTCATGGACAAGCGACCGAAGAAGGTCATGCTTGTGACCGAATGCTCGATGGCGTCCAATGTCGCCATTGAGGCGCCCGACGTCGAGTTCATCCGGCCGTGCAATCTGTGCCCGCACATGAAGCGTATTTCGCTTGAGAACATCTACGAAAGCCTCGTGCACCTCCAGCATGAGGTGACCGTCGATCCGGACGTCGCGGCCCGTGCCCGGCGCGCGGTCGAACGCATGGTCAACCTGACGAACTGAGCGCGTCACCCTGTTGCGAGAGGTTTTTCAGATGGCCGCAAAACGACCCCGCCGCACAGAGCCGCTGTTCAAGCCGGCAGACGCCCGCCCTGGTCCCGGCGATGTCGTGATCATCGGCGCAGGACTTGCCGGGCTGTATACGGCATTGAAGCTCGCGCCCGAACCCGTGACCATCATTGCCGCCGCGCCGCTCGGCGAAGGCGCCTCAAGCATGTGGGCCCAGGGCGGCATTGCCGCGGCCGTCGGCGAAGGCGACAGCACCGACAAGCATGCCGCCGATACGATCGCGGCAGGTGCCGGGATCGTAGACGAAAACATCGCTCACCTTGTCGCCGACGAAGCGCCAGACTGCATCCGCGACCTCTTGAGCTACGGCGTGCCGTTCGACCTCGATCTCGAAGGCCACTACGTGCTGTCGAAGGAAGCCGCCCATTCCGAGAAGCGCGTCGTTCGCGTCTCCGGCGATCGCGCTGGTGCCGCGATCATGCAGGCCCTCATCGCCGCCGTCCGCGCCTGCCCGTCGATCCGCGTTCTCGAAGGCTATGAAGCCGACGATCTGATTTCGCAAGGCGGCCGCGTCGAAGGCGTGCGCCTGATCCGCCCAGCGGCGCTCGGCAGCGGCACTTATCAGTTTGTGCCGGCGTCGGCCGTCATCCTCGCGACCGGCGGCGTCGGCGCGTTATTCGCGTTGACGACGAACCCCTCGTACGCAAAAGGCGAGGCGCTTGCCATGGCCGCACGCGCCGGCGCTGTCATTGCCGACGCTGAGTTTGTGCAGTTCCACCCAACCGCTATCGACGCCGGTATCGATCCGGCACCGCTCGCCACAGAAGCCTTGCGCGGCGAAGGTGCGACGCTGGTCAATTCCAACGGCGAGCGCTTCATGTTGAAGATTTCGCCCGAGGGCGAACTCGCGGCACGCGACGTCGTTGCGCGCGCCGTCTTCGCCGAGATCAAGGCTGGACGCAAAGTTTACCTCGACTGCCGCACGGCCATCGGCGCGCGGTTTGAAACCGCTTACCCGACGGTGTGGGCCCATTGCCGCCGCGCCGGCATCAATCCGGTGACGGACCTGATCCCGGTCGCGCCCGCCGAGCACTATCACATGGGCGGCATCGCCACCGACGACCGCGGTCGCACCAGCTTGGCCGGGTTGTGGGCCGTGGGCGAAGTGGCATCAACCGGGTTGCACGGCGCCAATCGCCTGGCCTCGAATTCGCTGCTCGAAGCCGCCGTTTTCGGCGCGCGCGTTGCGACCGATATCAAAAGCGTTCTGCCGGCGGGGCGCTCGGGGCATTTCGTGCAGCCGAAGAAAGTGCCGGGGGCCCGACCGGCCGACCCGGCCCTGCGCACGACAGCGGAAGCGCATTTGCGCGGCATTATGACGACCCACGTCGGCGTTGTGAGAACTGGCAAGAGCCTGAAAACCGCGCTTGCCGCGCTTCATACCCTCGAACAGAACTGCGGCAGCGACACCGTTCTGGCCAACATGATCCTGTCGGCAAAGCTGATCACGGCGGCAGCGCTGAAACGCAAGGAAAGCCGCGGCGGACACTACCGCAGCGATTTTCCCGAGACCGATGCCGCACTCGCGGTGCGCACCTTCATCACGATTGCCGACCTGGCAACGCTCGACACGCGCAAGCGATCAGCGGCCGCTGAACCTGCGCTCGCTGGATGCCGGACGTGACACCGGCGCCGGAACTCGCACCTATGGCCGCGCCGCTCGTTGAAGCGGCCATTCGCGCCGCCCTGGCCGAGGATCTCGGCCTGCAAGGCGATATCACAACCAACGCAACCGTCGCCGCGAATGCCAAGGCGTCCGCCGTCATTGCGGCGCGCCGCAGCGGCGTTGTCTCGGGTTTGCAATTGGCGGCAGCGGCGTTTCACGCCCTCGACGCTGCAGTCACTTTCAAGATACTGGCCGCCGACGGCACAGGAGTGGCGCCCGGCAGCACCATTGCGCGGATCGCTGGCAATGCCCGCGCGCTGCTAACGGCAGAACGCGTCGCGCTCAACTTCATGGGCCGCATGAGCGGCATCGCCACGTTGACCCGGCAATACGTCGATGCGATCTCGGGCACGAAAGCCAAAATCGCCGACACGCGCAAGACAACGCCGGGCCTTCGCGCCTTTGAGAAGTATGCTGTGCGCTGCGGCGGCGGACAAAACCACCGGACCGGTTTGTTCGACGCCGTTCTGATCAAGGACAATCACATCATTGCCGCCGGCGGCTTGACGAATGCCATTGAGCGGGCCCGCACCGCGAGCGGTCACATGGTCAAAATCGAAGTCGAGGTCGACACGCTCGATCAGCTTCGCGAGGTCATGGTGCACAAGGTCGATGCCGTGCTGCTCGACAACATGAGCAACGCCGAGCTTCGCGAAGCCGTTGCAATCGTCAAAGGCCGGTGCCTGACGGAAGCCTCCGGCGGAGTTAACCTTGCAACCGTCCGCGCCATTGCGGAGGCCGGTGTCGATTTGATTTCTGTCGGCGCCTTGACGCATTCCGCCCCTGTTCTCGATCTCGGGCTCGATTTCGCAGCCGCGCGCAAAGCGGGCCGCGCTTGATTCCGCCATAGTTAGCGATCACCTCACGGGCTATACTATGGTTTGGCCGGAGCCACCGCGCTATCGGCCGTCAAGGATGTTTGACGCATGAAATGGATCGTTGTCTGGGGCTTGAGTTCCGTTGTCGCCGCAGCACTGGCAGCCGTCTTCGCCGGGCAAAAAAATCGCGACTACTCCTACTGGATGGCGTGGTGCTTTGTATTCCCGCCGCTCGTCATCTGGCTGATGCTGATGCCCGTGCATAAGGGACCGCGCCCGCGCCAACCCCGGCTCGACGACCTCGACCGCAATGGCGGCGGCGGACCATTGGGCTAAACCTTTTTGGCGCGACCCCGTGCGCGGATCGCCGCCTGCGCAGCAGATAGCCGAGCCACTGGGACTCGATAAGGCGAGCACGAGATATAGTCGAGGTTGACGCTCTCAAAAAACCCGATCGATTTCGGATCGCCGCCGTGCTCGCCGCAGATGCCTGTCTTGAGACCCGGCTTTGCCTGCCGCCCGCGCTCGATGCCGATTTTCACGAGTTCGCCAACGCCCGTCTGATCGATCGACACGAACGGATCGATGGCAATGATTTCGTGCTCGAGATAGTTCGATAGGATCGGCGCCGCGTCATCGCGCGAAAGCCCCAGCGCCGTTTGCGTCAGATCGTTGGTGCCGAACGAAAAGAAATCGGCGCCGCTTTTCCCTGCTGCAATATCGGCCGCCCGAAGTGCCGCCCGCGGCAATTCGATCATCGTGCCGACATCGTAGGCAAGCGTCACGCCGGTTTCTTTCTCAACGGCCTTGGCCACGTCGTCGATGACGGCGCGCAGAATATCGAACTCGCGGCGATAGGCGATGAACGGGATCATGACTTCGGGCCGCACCGGCCTGCCGGTCTTCTGCCCGGCACGGACCGCCGCCTCGAAAATCGCGCGCGCCTGCATGGCCGTGATTTCTGGAAACTTGATGCCGAGGCGGCAGCCCCGGAAACCAAGCATCGGATTGAATTCCTCAAGTTCCGCGACGCGGGCTTTGAGGCGCACGAGATCGGTCCCAAGCGCGGCTGCGACCTGCGCTGCCTCACGGTCTTCATGCGGCAAAAACTCATGTAGCGGCGGATCTAGCAGGCGGATCGTTACCGGAAGCCCGGCCATGATTTCGAACAGTTCCTCGAAATCGGCGCGCTGCATCGGCAGCAGCTTATCGAGGGCGTTGCGGCGGCCCTCCTCATCCTCGGCGCAAATCATTTCGCGCACCGCGAGAATACGCCCTTCCTCGAAAAACATGTGCTCTGTCCGGCACAGGCCAATGCCTTCGGCCCCGAACAGCCGGGCCTGGCGCGCATCGCGCGGCGTGTCGGCGTTGGTGCGAACGCTCATGCGCCGCGCTTCATCCGCCCAGCCCATGACGGTCCCAAACGTGCCGGACAGCTGCGGCGGTTTCATCTTGGCTTTACCGGCGAACACGCGGCCCGTACCGCCGTCGATCGTGATCACATCGCCGGAGCGGAAGGTTCGCGCGCCAGCCCGCATGGTGCCGGCGTTAGCGTCGATCTTGAGCGTACCGGCACCCGAAACGCAGGGGCGTCCCATGCCGCGCGCAACAACTGCGGCGTGGCTGGTCATGCCGCCGCGCGCCGTCAATACGCCAGCTGCCGCGTGCATGCCGTGCACATCCTCGGGGCTGGTTTCCGAACGCACCAGGATAACGTCCTTGCCCTTGGCCTTCAGCGCCTCGGCCATTTCGGAATGAAACACGATCTCACCCGAAGCCGCACCAGGCGACGCCGGCAGCCCCTTGGCGATCAGATCGTGCTCGACGGACGAATCGATGGCCGGATGCAGCAGCTGGTCGAGTGCCATGGCATCGACGCGCAGCACCGCTTCGTCCTTCGTGATCAAACCTTCGCCCGCCATGTCGACGGCGATCCTGAGGGCTGCGTCTGTCGTGCGTTTGCCCGAGCGCGTCTGCAAAACCCACAGTTTACCGAGCTGGATCGTGAACTCGACGTCCTGCATGTCGCGGTAGTGCGCCTCGAGGGAATTGAAAATATCTATCAACGCGCCGAATGATTGCGGCATCGACGCTTCAAGCGATGTCTCGGGTGCTGTCGGCGCAGCTAGCCGCGTCAACGGTTGCGGCGTCCGGATGCCGGAGACAACATCCTCGCCCTGGGCATTCGGCAGGTATTCGCCGAACAGTTCCTTTTCCCCCGTCGATGGATTGCGCGTGAACGCGACGCCTGTTGCCGACGTGTCGCCGAGGTTGCCGAACACCATGGCCTGAACGTTGACGGCCGTGCCCCAATCGTCGGGGATGTCGTGCAGACGGCGATAGGTGACGGCGCGCTGATTTTGCCACGACGCAAAAACTGCCGCGATTGCACCCCACAGCTGATCGGTCGTATTCTGCGGAAATGGCACGCCGCCGCTGCGAAGAATAGCTGCCTTGTAGTCGGCGATAATCTCGCGCCAGGCCTCTGCATCGAGGTCGGTGTCGGCGGCAAAGCCGTTCAGGTTCTTGAAATTCTCGAGTATGTCCTCGAACGCGCCATGATCGACGCCGAGCACGACATCGCCGTACATCTGAATGAAGCGCCGGTAGCTGTCGAAGGCAAAGCGGGCGTCGCCGGTCAGGGCAGCCAGCGCCTCGACCGTCTTGTCGTTGAGGCCGAGATTGAGGATCGTGTCCATCATGCC
>JANNSR010000173.1:0-8646 GCA_031402935.1 Hyphomicrobium sp.
GGGACAAAATTGGAGTGCCTATCTCCGCGTGTCGCCGTTTCGCGACGACCACACCGCGCTTCACGGATTGAAGGCACTTTTCGCGCGTGCGCACCAGGAGCGCGCGATCGGCCGGACTAAAAAAGTGCATGTGATGCTGCAAGGCCTCGTTCCGGCTGCCAACATTCAACACGATCTTTTGGAAACGCCGGAAGCCCGCCGGACACGCCAGCGTTGGGAACGCCTGTCGGATCTGACCGATAGGCTGCACACACGATATGAAGCTCCCGTCTTAACGCTTGGGTATCACGGCGAGCAACCTGGGGCGTATATGGGCGCGAAAATAGCGTTTGGGCGGATTCCAGCGCTCGCCGACTTTTGAAGGCAAGCCCAGACTCACCACGCCGGATTGGCGACGCCGGTGAAGAAATAGACGCCGAGGCCGACCGTAAACACCAGCCAGCCCCACAGCACGTGCTCGAACCACACGGCCCAGAACGAGCGCGTCCGTTCATAGCGCCATGCGAACAGCAGCCCGCCGGCAAACGTGCCGCCAATCGCGATCCAGTTGCGGAACAGGATGTGGCCAAAACCGAAGGCAGCCGCGTTGGCGGCGATCAGCGCCCAGCGGTTCGGGAACAGCGGTCCGTAGCGGTGAAAGAAAAAGACGCGGTAGACGAATTCCTGCGCTAAGACCGACGTGAACGGGTAGAGCGTCATGATCTTTGCCCATTTGCCCGGCCGCTCGGCGGCGAGCGCGAACAGACGTTCGGGCATGAACGCTGCAACCGCCAGCAAGACCAGCGCTGCGCCCGCGATGAAAATAAGCACGATCGACGCAAAGGTCTTGAGCGTGATGCGGCGGCGCAGTTCGCGGCGCAGTTGAAATGTCGGATCGAAAAACAGAAACGCCATCATCAGCAGCAGAACCGGCGGCAATGCGTAAAACAGCGGCACTTGATAGTCGTAGACGGCGGCCCGCATCAGCAGCGGCGCTAAGATAAACAGCACGCCCAGTTCGACGATCAGGCGGACGCGGCGCTGGTCTCTCGGCCACGCCGACGGCGACGAGCGCGGCAGCGTGCCGCCGGCCGCAAACCCATCTGCCCGCTCAATGACCCGGTCGCCGGCAAGCATGCGTTCGTTAAGCCCCCCTGAACTTAAGTGATCACCGGACGAAGCCCGGCAGCAGGCTGGCGCGAATCCGCCAGCGGCGCTGAATTTCGTCGGCGATGGCGCGGGCGGAATCAAGCGGCTCGTAGACCCAGGTCTCAAGCGGCGTTGCATCGCCCAGCGGACGGCTGGCACCGTGGGCTTCAAGGGCACGGTGGAAGCGGGCGAATTTCTCGCTGCCCCCGCTAGGTGTGAAGACGTGAATGGGCTTGCCGGTGGCGGCGGCTTCTCCGGCCATGTTGACGCTGTCGGCGGTGACGATGAAGGCGTCGGCGTTGGCGAGGATCGAGGCATAGGGATTTGCACCCGACCCGTCCCACAGCAACCGCGGCGTGCCAGTCGTGGCGGCGGCGATGGCCGCAATCAATTTGGCCGGTGTGCGCCGCGACGGCGTGATCATCAGACCGGCGCCATCGGCGGAGAGTTCGGCGAGCACGCGCGTCAGCCGCTCGAGGTCGGCATTTGAGAAGCGGTAGACGCTATTCGGTCCACCGAGCAGCACGGCAATGCGCGGGCCCGGCAGCGACGTGATCGCCTGAGGGGAAGCTGCGCGCAGATCGGCCAAGTGCTCAGGCGTATAGCGGTGCGGCGATGTCAGCGTTGTCACCACGTTCGGGCCGCGGCGCGCATCGTGCTCGGGAACCCAGAACAGATCGGCGCTGCGCGCGTTGGTTCGCGGATTGAGCAGGATGACTGTAAACGTCGCCAGACCGGCCTTGCGTTTCAGCGCCCGGATGTACGGCGTCGTCAGGCGGCCGGTGGCCAGCGCCATCGCCGGCCACGGCGGTGCGAAGGCTGAACCCGGCTCGCCGAAGCGTTCGCTGAGCGGCACGGGCCCCCAAGGTGCCGCCAAGCGATAGAGCCCGCCCGTCTTGACCCGCTTGATTTCGCTTTTGAGGCCGAGTGCTTCGGCGACACCGAGGCACTGGATCTCGTGCCCAGCCTTGCCGTCGGAAATAATCCAGGCGGTGCGGCCGGCGAGCGGGCGGGTGAGTTGCTGCGTCATGAGATCCGTCATGGCACCGTTTTGATCTGCCGCGAGGCTGCTGTCGAGACCGCGAAACGGACAAGTTGTGCGCAAGAAACGATTAACGATACGGCCTCGCGCATTGCTGATATTACTCTAGCGCCCAGCGGAGACCATTGAAATCATGCCCATTATGCTCGATGCGACCGATTGGAAGATCCTCAAGGAATTGCAGGCCGACGGCCGCATGACCAACATCGCGCTTGCGACCAAAATCGGGCTTTCCGCGCCGCCGTGTTTGCGGCGTGTGCGGGCGCTGGAAGAGGCAGGCCTGATTGCCGGTTATACGGCCCTCGTTGATGAGGAGGCGTTAGGCTTCAAGCTGTCGGCGTTCGCGATGGTGCGGCTGCATAACCAAGCCGAGGCCGATCTGCGGGCTTTTGAAAACCGCGTGCTTGGCTGGCCACTGGTGCGGGAGGGATACATGCTGTCGGGCGAAAGCGATTTCATGCTGAAGTGCGTCGCGCGCGACTTGACGAGTTTCCAGGATTTCATTTTGAACGAACTGACGGCGGCACCGAACGTCGCCAGCGTTAAAACGTATCTCACGATCCGCCGCGCCAAGCGTGAGCCCGGCATTCCAATCCCGCAGAATGCGACCAAGGGCAGTTGAGCCAGGTTAGCCGGGCTACTTCCACTCGACCTTCAAAACTTCAAACGCGCGCGAACCTTTCGGCGTCGTGACTTCGACGTTGTCGCCCTTGACCTTGCCGATCAGTGCGCGGGCGATCGGCGACGAGATCGAAATTTTACCCTGGCGCAGATCGGCCTCTGCGTCGCCTACGATCGTATATCTGACCTTGTCGCCGGAATCGTCGTCCGACAGCGAAACGGTGGCGCCGAATTTGATCGTTTCGCCGGACAGCTTCGATGTGTCGATGACGTCGGCGCGCGACAGCTTGTCTTCGAGTTCCGCAACGCGGGCTTCGTTCCACCCCTGCGCTTCTTTCGCTGCGTGGTACTCGGCATTTTCCGACAGATCGCCGTGCGCGCGCGCTTCCGAAATGGCGGCAATGATGCGCGGACGCTCCTCGGCCTTCAAGCGCTGCAATTCGATCTCGAGGGTCTTGAACCCCGCAACCGTCATCGGCACCCGATCCATCGTCATATCCAACGTCTCCTTCACGTCCGTGACTATCGGCGGCGAACCGCCCGAACGCATGCGCTTAGTCTTGACTGGCTTTGAGAAAAATCGCTATGGCGCACGCTGGCCGTTTGGCCTGTCGCGCAACACGCCGCCGTGACGCGCAACGGCTTGGAGCTCAGCGGTGCGTGAAGCTCTGCAACGGAGCCACCTGCAGCGTATCCGATTTAAGCGCCTTAATGGCCCGCGTGACAGCCACTGCCCCCGCCAATGTTGTATAGTAGGGGATGTGGTGGTGCAAGGCCGAGCGCCGGATGTCCTTGCTATCCGAAAGCGCTTTCGCGCCTTCGGTTGTATTAAAAACAAGGGCAATATCGCCGTTCTTGATGGCATCGACGACATGCGGGCGGCCTTCGAGAACCTTGTTGATCGCTTCGCACACGACGCCATTGGCTTCGAGGTAGCGCTTGGTGCCGCGCGTGGCGATGACCTTGAAGCCCATGGCCGCCAGCTCCTTCACGGGCGCAACGATACGGGCCTTATCGCCCTCTTTGACCGAGACGAAAACCGTTCCGCCATCCGGCAACTTTTGCCCGGCGCCGATCTGGCTCTTGCCGAAGGCCATGGCGAAGTCGCGGTCGATGCCCATGACTTCACCGGTCGAGCGCATCTCGGGGCCAAGGATCGGATCGACACCGAGGAAGCGGGCGAACGGGAACACAGCTTCTTTCACGGCTATATGGTCGTAGCTCGGTTTTTTCAGTTTGAAGGACGCCAGCGACTTGCCACCCATGATCTGCGAGGCGATGGCCGCGATCGGCAGCCCGACGACCTTGGCGACGAACGGCACCGTGCGCGACGCCCGCGGGTTCACTTCGAGAATGTAGACGTGGCCGTCCTTGATCGCGAACTGCACGTTCATGAGACCAACGACCTTGAGTGCGATCGCGAGTTCCTTGGTCTGGCGTTCGAGTTCGGCGATGATGTCTTTCGACAGCGAGTACGGCGGTAGCGAGCAGGCGCTGTCGCCGGAGTGAATACCGGCTTCTTCGATGTGCTCCATGATGCCGGCAACAAAGGTGTCGCGGCCGTCGGACAGGCAATCGACATCGATCTCGACGGCATCCGTCAAATAGTTGTCGATCAGCAGCGGGCGTTTGGCGGAGACGACGAGTTCCGACGGCCGGTCGAGCGTTGCCGATAGCCGCGTGATGTAGCGATCGACTTCCGCACCGTCGTGCACGATTTCCATAGCGCGGCCGCCGAGAACATACGACGGCCGGATGACGACTGGATAGCCGATGCGGTCGGCAACGGCGCGGGCTTCGCCCGGCGTTTTAGCAATGCCGCTATTCGGCTGTGACAGCTTGAGCTTGTCGATCAGCGCCTTGAAGCGGTCGCGGTCTTCGGCGAGGTCGATGGCGTCAGGAGACGTGCCGAGGATCGGCACGCCGGCCTCTTCGAGCGCGCTTGCAAGTTTCAACGGCGTCTGGCCGCCGAACTGGACAATGACGCCCTTGACCTTGCCGTTCTGGTTCTCAGTGCGTATGATTTCGAGCACGTCCTCCGCTGTCAGCGGCTCGAAATACAACCGGTCGGACGTATCATAGTCGGTCGACACGGTTTCCGGGTTGCAGTTGATCATAATGGTTTCAAAGCCGTCCTTCGTCAGCGCGAAGCAGGCGTGGCAGCAGCAGTAATCGAACTCGATGCCCTGGCCGATACGGTTCGGGCCGCCGCCGAGGATGACGATTTTTTCTTTTGCGGTTGGCAACGCTTCACACACTGGCGCATCGACGAGACCTGTCTCATAGGTCGAATACATGTACGCCGTCGGCGCTGCGAACTCGGCAGCGCACGTGTCGATGCGCTTGTAGACCGGCTCGACCTTGAGTTTCTTGCGTGCAGCCCGGACATCGTCTTCGCTCATTCTCGCGAGCTTGGCGAGACGCGCATCCGAAAAACCCATGGCCTTGAGGCCGCGCATCTGCGCCGCCGACTCTGGCAGGCCGTGGGCGATGACACGGGCTTCCGTATCGACGATGCCTTTGATCTGGGCCAGGAACCACGGATCGATTTTCGAGAACTGGAACACCTGATCGATGTCGAAGCCGTGCCGGAACGCTTGTGCGACCTTAAGCAAGCGGTCGAAGGTCGGCCGCGACACGGCGGCCCGCACGACGTTCTTGTCGTCGCCCTGACCAAGCCCTTCAAGCGCGATGTCGTCGAGGCCCGTGAGGCCCGTTTCCATCGACCGCAATGCTTTTTGCAGGCTCTCCTGGAACGTACGGCCGATGGCCATTGCTTCGCCGACCGATTTCATGGCGGTGGTCAACGTCGAGTCGGCGCCGGGGAATTTCTCGAACGCGAAGCGCGGAATTTTGACGACAACGTAGTCGATGGTCGGCTCGAAGGAAGCCGGCATGGCGCCGGCCGTGATATCGTTCTTGATTTCATCGAGCGTGTAGCCGACAGCAAGCTTGGCCGCGACCTTTGCGATCGGAAATCCGGTTGCTTTCGACGCTAAGGCCGACGACCGCGACACGCGCGGGTTCATTTCGATGACGACGAGACGCCCATCTGCCGGGTTGACGGCGAACTGTACGTTCGAGCCGCCGGTCTCAACGCCGATTTCGCGCAATACCGCAATCGAGGCGTCGCGCATGATCTGGAATTCTTTGTCGGTGAGTGTCAGCGCCGGTGCGACCGTGATGCTGTCGCCGGTGTGCACACCCATCGGATCGATGTTCTCGATCGAGCAGATGATGATGCAGTTGTCCGCCTTATCGCGGACGACTTCCATCTCGTACTCTTTCCACCCGAGCAGGCTCTCGTCGATCAAGATCTGACCGACGGGCGACGCGTCGATGCCAGAGCGCACGATCAGTTCGAACTCTTCGCGATTGTAGGCAACGCCGCCGCCCGTGCCGCCAAGCGTGAACGCCGGACGGATGATGGCCGGCAGTCCGATTTTGTCGAGAGCGGACATCGCTTCGGCAACCCCCGCCGCACGGTCATAGCCTGTGATCTGGCCTGCCGCGTTGCGCAACGGCGTCGACGACGCGATCACAGCCCGCGGACTTTCGAGCCCGATGCGGTCCATGGCTTCGCGGAACAGCTTGCGGTCCTCGGCCTTGTCGATGGCTTCGGCTTTAGCGCCGATCAGCTCAACGCCGTGCAGTTTGAGCACGCCCATATTGTCGAGAGCGAGCGCAGTGTTCAGCGCCGTCTGTCCGCCCATGGTCGGCAGGATGGCGTCAGGTTTTTCCTTCGCTATGATTTTGGCAACGACATCGGGCGTGATCGGCTCGATGTAGGTCGCGTCCGCCAGATCCGGATCGGTCATGATCGTCGCCGGATTGGAATTGACGAGAATGATGCGATAGCCCTCGGCCTTCAGTGCCTTGCAGGCCTGGGTGCCGGAATAGTCGAACTCGCACGCCTGGCCGATGACGATCGGGCCGGCGCCGATGATGAGGATCGATTTGATGTCTGTGCGTTTTGGCATGAGCGGGCTTTTATGGCCCCCGGCGGCATTTGGCTATAGGCAGCGATGCCTCAGCTCGCGGCTTTCACCAGGCTGTTGCCCCAGGGCAAGCGGCCTGCGGGCGGGGCGCCGTAGTAAAGCGCTTTAGGGCCCGCGAAATGATGCCGCCTTTAAGCAGCGGCTCATTTCGGCGCAGTCGCGGCACCGTCCTTCATGACGTCCTTCGGGGCCTCGATTCTGATATCGAGGGGGTAGGAATAGCTGGTCTTGAACAGCGGCTTGGTTTCGCGGCCCGGGGCCAGCAAGGCGATGCTGACCGGCATGCCTGTCGTGGCATCGACATAAAACATGCGGAAGGCTTCGTTGAGCGCCTTTGACTCGTCCTTTCCGATTTCGGTCTCGAGTTTGTAGGACAGCACGTCGCGGCCATCGAACTGAGTCTTGCCCTTGCAGCTGTAGTTGCCGACCTCGGCTTGCTGCTCAACAACGTTCTCATACATCTGCGCCTTGAGCTGCTGCGTCAGATCGGTCGATAGCGCCTGCCAGCCCTTGCCCTCGTTGCCCCAAGCTTGATCACCAATCAGCACGACCTCGGTCGAACCGCCACCGCTAGCAGTCGAGACGCGCTGGTGCATTTTGTCGGGCAGCACGTAATCGACCTGCATTTTGGTCGGGCCGGTCTCGGTGATCATGGCCGTCTCCATGCGGAACCAAGACGTCTTGCGCAATTTCTGCAACGCGGCCGCCACCTCGTCGCGGCACGGATTGGCGTTAAGTTTTTCGTCTTTCGCGCCAGGCGCATCTGCGGGCGCGGGCGGCGTCTGAGCCAGTGCTGTGCCGGTTGTGATGGTCAGCACGGCGAGACTTAGGAAAAGCGAGCGCATGGACGGCGTCCTTCGAAGGAAATTCATTTGGAGAGTTGAGGGGATCACTGGCGCGCCTTTTGGATTGGAGCGCCGACGGGGGCCTCGATGACAACGTCGGCCGGGTATGAGTACGTCACCTTCATGACCGGTTCCCCCATACCGGAAACCGTCGCAACGACGTTGTACATCGGCAAACCCGACGCCGGGTCGACGTAGATCGTGCGCGTCAGCATTTTGCCGGGCTCGGTGTTGGCTTGCGAGGCTTTGTCGAGCGAGCGGTAGGCGAGCTGTTCCTTGCCGTCGAACGTCATTTTGCCTGCGCACTCGAAGCTGCCGATGGACCGCCCCGGCGACCCGAGCGCGTCCGCGACTTCGGCGACGATCGATTGGGTGAACTGCGGCAGCAGTTCCTCGAAGGCGCCGTCGGAACCGGCGAAGGCCCGGCTGCCAACCAGCATCGTTTGCTGAATGCCGGCCATTGCCGCCGATTTAACCGTCTGCAGCATCTTGCCCGGCGGGATGTAGTCGACCGTCATCTCGGCCGGGCCTTCCGCCGTCGGCTGGACCATGGCGACGCGAAAGGCCTTCGACGTGCGCTGTTTTTCAAACGCGGCCACAACGTCTTTCGTGCAGTCTTCGGCCGAGGCCGCCGTCATCATGGGTAGCAGCCCGAGAAAGGCCATAGTAGCGCGCCGCATCGTGTCCTCCGGAACCGAGATTTTGGGCTTTATACGCGGAGATTGCGGCGCGTCGATCTTAAACTTCTGAAAGGTTTAGGGGTGGGGTCCCCTCTTCCCGTCGCCCTCGATAGGGCGAACGGGGAGAGGGCTAGGGTGAGGGTCGGCAACACGCTCGGTGCAAGCGGCCGCCCCTCACCCCAACCCTCTCCCCATTGAGTGCAGAAATGGGGAGAGGGAGTTCAGCTGGCGCTTAGCGTAATTCCGGTGTCGTCGCAAACAAGCGCTCGTGCTCGGCAATGGCGTAGCGATCGGTCTGGCCGGCAAGATAGTCGCAGGCGAGCCGGGCCCGT